>JAZSFV010000107.1:0-2346 GCA_045532395.1 Acutalibacteraceae bacterium | reverse complement strand
GCTGACCTTGCAAAGGAAATCTCACTTCTTACAGTAAGTCTTGCTGACAATCGAGTTATCAGTGAAACTGCAAATTCACAGATTGAAGAAATAAAAACAAGAATTTCTGCTATTGATGACCTTTTGGGAAATCGAAAGGACACTGTTTTAGCACTTGAAGAAAACAAAAATAATGCAAAAAAAGTTCTTGATGAGTGTAATGAAAAAATCAATGAATATAAAAATGCAATTGATGGTTACAGAATAAAGGTACAGACAAGAACTGAAAAGAGTGAAAAAATCAAGGCTGAAATAAACACTCTTGAAAGTGAAATTGACCGTAAAAATGAACGAATCCGTATTCTTGACGACCTCGAAAAGAATATGGAGGGTTATCAGGGTTCTGTTCGCAGTGTTATGAAGGAAAGTAAGCGTGGTGCATTAAACGGTATTCACGGACCACTTTCACAGCTTATAACTGTTAAGGATAAATACTCTGTTGCAGTTGAAACTGCACTTGGTGTTGCAATTCAGAATATCGTCGTTGACAATGAAAATGATGCTAAAAAGGCTATTGCTTATCTTAAAGAAACCCGTGGTGGTCGTGCAACATTCTTACCACTTACTGCAATTAAATCAAGAAGTCTTAATGAAGATGACCTTGACGATTGTTACGGATATGTAAATATCGCATCTGAACTTGTTACAACAGATAATAAATATCGTGACATTATAGAAAATCTTCTCGGTAAAACTGTTGTTTGTGAGGATATGGATTCTGCCATTTTAATGGCAAAAAAATATAAAAACAGATTTAAAATCGTTACTCTTGATGGTCAGGTTATTAATGCCGGCGGTTCAATGACAGGTGGCAGTAAGGCACAGGGTGTCGGAATGCTCAGCCGTAGTAACGAGATTGAAAAACTTCGTGCAAGTGTAAAAGACCTTGAAGATAAGAAAGATTCTCTTGCTGTTCAGGAGAAAATGATTTCAGAGGATTTGGCTTCTGCAGTTGCTGACCTTAACGGTATTGAGGGCGATATTCTTTCTGCAAATGAGGAAAAAATCCGACTCGAGGGTGAATATAATCTTGCAGTTCAGCAGTATGAAACAACATCAAGCGGTGTTGGTGAACTCATAGAAGAAGAAAGAATACTGAACGACAGAATTGAAAAAATAAATAGTGATAGTATTACAGCAAAAACAAGAGTTGAAGAATTAACAATTGAAATTGCTGAAAAGGAAAAGAGCCTTGAAGCAGTCAGCGGTGACAGAGAAAGTCTTGCAGTTGTTCGTGAAGAGCTTTCGCAGAAAGCAGAGCAAATCCGACTCGAGATTTTAGGCTTTGAAAAAGATATTGAATCTGCTGACGATAATATTCGCAGACTTAACATTCTCAAGGGTTCACACTCTGACCGTTTAGAAGAACTCGATAAGGAAATCGAAGCATTTAATAACAAAAACATCTGGCTTACAAAGGATATTGAAAGTTTAAGAGCATCTGCTGATGAACTTCGTAAACAATGTGGCGATGCAAAAACAGATGTTGACGATTTACTTGAAGCACGTGCACAACTTGAAAAGGAAAATACTGACCTTCGTAATCTTGAAAAAGAAAAATCTTCTGAAAGAGAAAGAGTCAGCGGTGAACTTGCTCGTCTTGAAGAAAGAAAAGCATCAATGCTTAATGAGTTTGAGGAGTACAACTCAAAACTTTATGACGAATATCAGTTGACAAGACGCGAGGCAATTGCACTTGAAATTGTTATCGAAAATATAGGGGACGCAAGAACCCGTCTTTCAGCACTCAAGAATGAAATTCGTGGACTCGGTTCTGTTAATGTATCAGCCATTGACGAATACAAAGAAGTTTCTGAACGTTATGAATTTATGTCAGAGCAAATTGGTGATGTTGAAAAATCAAAGGCTGAACTTATCCGACTTATTGATGATTTGACAACAAAAATGAGTGTTCAGTTCCGTGAACAGTTCCAGAAAATCAATGTTGCATTCGGTGAAACCTTTGCAGAACTATTTGGTGGCGGTAAGGCAGAGCTTGTTCTTGAGGACGAAATGAATGTACTTGAATGTGACATTGAAATCAAGGTACAGCCACCCGGTAAAAATGTTCAGAATATCAACCTGCTTTCAGGTGGTGATAAGGGACTTTCTGCTATTGCACTTCTTTTTGCAATTCTTAAGGTTACTCCTGCACCATTGGTAATTTTCGACGAGGTTGAGGCGGCACTTGACGATGTCAATGTTGTCCGTTATGCACAGTATGTAAGAAGAATGACAAAGAATACACAGTTTATTCTTATTACTCACCGTCGTGGTACAATGGAAGAAGCGGATATGCTTTATGGT
>JAZSFV010000115.1:0-3577 GCA_045532395.1 Acutalibacteraceae bacterium | reverse complement strand
AACAGCCATAATTGCGCCTGTACCGTAGCCCATCATAACATAGTCTGAAATGAAGATGGGGATTTCTTTTCCGTTTACGGGATTGTTGCCCACAAAACCTGAAAGACGTACACCTGTTTTATCTTTTACAAGCTGAGTTCTTTCAAACTCTGTTTTCTTTGCACACTCTGCTCTGTAGTTTTCAACTTCTGCGAAGTTTGTAATTTTATCCTTATACTTATCAAGCATAGGATGTTCAGGAGCCATAACCATGAATGTTACGCCGAAAAGAGTATCAGGACGTGTTGTGTAAATTCTCAGTGTTTCATCTGTATCTTTAACTTTGAAGTTTACAAAAGCGCCTGTTGATTTACCAATCCAGTTTTCCTGCTGAAGTTTAACGTTGGGAAGATAATCAACGCCGTCAAGACCTTCAAGGAGTTTATCTGCATATTCTGTAATTCTTAAGTACCAGACGTCCTTTGATTTCTGAACTATGTCGTTATGGCAGATGTCGCATTTACCGCCCTGTGAATCTTCATTTGAAAGAACAACTTTGCATGAGGGACAATAGTTAACGAGAGTCTTGTCTCTGAAAGCAAGTCCGTTTTCAAACATTTTAAGGAAAATCCACTGTGTCCATTTGTAGTAACCTTCTTCAGTTGTGTCCACAACTCTGTCCCAGTCAAAAGAGAAGCCTACTTTTTTGAGCTGAGAAGTAAACTTTGCAATATTATCGTCAGTAACCTGTCTGGGGTGGATACCTGTTTTGATAGCGTAGTTTTCTGTAGGAAGACCGTAAGCGTCAAAACCGATGGGGAAAAGAACATTATATCCTTCCATTCTGCGTTTACGTGAAACTACTTCGAGACCTGAATAAGCTTTGATGTGACCAACGTGCATACCTGCACCACTGGGATAAGGGAATTCTACAAGAGCATAGAATTTTTCCTTTTCGGAATTGTCCACTGCGTGGAATACGCCTGATTCTTCCCATTTGTCCTGCCACTTTTTCTCAGCGGCTTTAAAATCGTAATTCATTTTATTTCAACTCCTAAATTAATTAACCAAGAATTTCTTCTGCAGTTTTAATATTTGCATCCTGCCATAATCTTTCAATATTATAATATTCACGGCTCTGCTTGTCAAAGATGTGAACAACTGCTGTGCCGTAATCTATAAGAATCCAACCTGTTGCTCTGCCCTCAACGTGTTCAGGGTCAATGCCAAGCTTTGAAAGAGCATCTTCAACTTCACCTGCCAAAGCTTTAACATGGGTGCTTGATGTACCGCTTGCAACAATAAAAGAATCTGCAACGATGGTAAGCTCAGAAGTTTCAATTATTTTTATATCTTCTGCCTTTTTTTCATCAAGTGCTTTTACAATGTTTTTAATAAGTTCTTCGTATTTCATTCTAAAACCTCCGGGTTGGAAATTATTATCTCGTTATATGCATTTACGCTGTCAGGGTGAAGAATCTGTTTTTTCTCCACGATTTCGTGAATGCAGAATTCAAGCCCTATCATCATAGCTTTTTCAAGGCTCTCCCCTGCTGCCTGCCTTACCTCATCAACACCGGGGTAATTACGGTCGGCAGAAATAAAATCTGCAACGTAAATCACTTTTTCAAGGACTGACATGTTCTCCCTTGCAGTAGTATGATACCTTACTGCATTTATTATGTCCTCATCTTTTATATTAAGCACGGTTTTCATAAAAGCTGTGCCTGCAACTGCGTGCCAGAGTTTTTTATTATGCATTTCGCAGGGTGTAAGGCTCATTCCCGCTTTTTCGATTACTTCAAGCTGCTCTTCATCGCTTGCGTTTTTCATCACATCGTGAAGAAGCCCTGCAGTATATGCTTTTTCTTCGCTGCAACCATATTTCTTTGCAAGGTCTTTTGCAGAATCCGCCACATTCAGTGAATGAATATATCTGTTTTCTTTAAGCCTTGTTTTTATAAGTTCTTTAAACTCTTCGTTTCTTTGTGTATCAGGCATATATAAACCTTTTTCTTTTATAAATTTATAAACTTCTTCGTCAAGGTAGTGTAACACATCTTCACCACTCTGAAGCATTTGTCTTACTTCACTTGAACTTATGATAATTTTATCAAAGTCGCAGAAAACAATTGAATTAAAAAATTCTTCATCTGCGTCTTTGCAGGTTTCTTCATTGCTTCTGTCTGTTGCACACAAAGTGCACATAGAAAGAATATCCTGCCATCTGTACCATCTCTTGAAACTGAGAAGCATATCTGAACCTACAAGAAAATACAACTCATCATCTTTATAAATCTTTTTAAGTTCTTCAAGAGTTTCTACGGTGTAACTTTTTCCGCCACGTTTTATTTCAATATCACTTACTTCTGCAAGATTTCCGAATGCAAGCTTGCACATATTGATTCTGTCTTCAGAAGACACAAGTTCTTTTGCTGCCTTGTGGGGCGGTGTGGCAGTGGGAATTACAATTACTTTATCAAGATTAAGTTTTTCTCTGAAGTTTTTCACAAGGCTTACATGACCTTTATGAACAGGGTTAAATGTTCCGCCGAACAGACCTATTTTCATTTTCTTTTTCCTTTAACGTCAGAAAGTCTTTTTGCTGCAGGCTTTTTCTTCTTTTCGTCTTTGTGAAGTTCAGGGTTATATTTGTAGAAAATCATGCAGCCGCCGATAACCTGCACTACTTCTGACTCTGTTTTTTCTGCAATTTCTTCTGCCGCTTCTCTGGGAGAAATGGGAGAAGATTCAAGAAGAACCTTAAGTTTTATGAGTTCTCTTTTTTTGAGTGCTGCTTTAGTCTGCTCAATAAAAGCGTCGTTGATTCCGCCTTTACCGATCTGATATAAAACTTCAAGCGAATTTGCCTGACCTCTTAAATTTGCTCTTTCTTTACTTGTCATTTTAAATTCTCCGCTTCTAATTTTTCTTTAAGTTCTCTTAAGGCAATTCCTCTGTGGCTCATTTCATCTTTTTCTGCAGGTGATAATTCGCCGAAACAACCTTTTTCTGTTATAAACAACGGGTCGTAACCGAATCCGCCTGTACCTTGCCTTTCAAAGCCGATATATCCGTAGCATTTACCCTCTGCTTTTAATTCTCTGCCATCAGGAAAACAGCAGGAAATGCTGCAGGCATAATGCGCTGTTCTTTTTTCTTTTTCTACCCCTTCAAGTTCTTTAAGGAGTTTATCGTTATTGTCTTCATCGTCTCCGCCTGAATATCTTGCAGAATAAATTCCGGGACCACCGTTTAAGAAATCAACACAGATTCCCGAATCGTCTGCAATGCAGGGAAGCCCGCTTTCCTTACAACCCAAAAGAGCTTTTATCCTTGCATTTTCATAGAAAGTGGTGCCGTTTTCTTCAACCTCTGAAAGTTCTATTCCAAGGTCTTCGGCAGTTTTTACATTAATTCCCAGAGGCTCTAAAACTCTCTGCATTTCTGCCTGCTTTTTCTTGTTGTGAGTAGCAATTAAAAAGTCCATTAATTATTCCTCGGTTTCTTCGTCATCATCATCGTGGCTTACTTCTGCATCAAAAAGTCCTTCTGCAAAAGCCATGGGGCTGAAAGGCTGAAGGTCGTCAATCTGCTC
>JAZSFV010000035.1:0-8503 GCA_045532395.1 Acutalibacteraceae bacterium | reverse complement strand
TTACAAAAATCCACGAAGAAGTAATAAGAACAACATTTGAAGAGGCAGTAGAAAAATATACTGACGGCTCTGTAAAGGGTGAGATTGTTCTTATAATAGACGGCAAAAAAGAAGAGAAGAAGGAAGTATCTATTGAGGATGCCCTCAATATCGCAAAAGGAAAGCTGGAAGAAGGCTTCTCTAAAAACGAAAGTGCAAAATTTGCCGCAAAAATGACGGGAATCAAAAAAGGCGATATATATTCGCTTCTTACGGAGGAATAAAAATGCAAGGTTTTATCAATTATTTCAAAGAATTCTGGCCTCTTTTTATAGTGTTGTTTGTTTTGCTTGTTGCGTTGTTTTTCATGTTCAGAAAAGCAAGCAAAACACTTCAGAAAGCAAAAGCAGAAAAAGAAAAGCTTATTAAAAAGCTTGACCATATGAAACTCATAAGAGAAACCTATTCAGAGTTGAGCGAAGAAAAAATACTTTCAGACGACGGAGAAAATCTTCTTGAAGGTGTGACAGATAATATTCAGGTGCGCCTTGAAAAAAGTTCTGACATGAACGCTGAATTTTTTGAACTCAAAGAAGAAGAAAAAATAGCTTATGCTTATTTCTTTTTCCTTGATGAATCCAAGGTTAACCCCTCGGAGTTTTTCAAGCAGTATTCAAAACCGCTTACTCCGTATGCACTTAAAGGCTGTGAATTGTTACTTGAAAAAGAAGTGTTTGATTTGGTTAAGGAAATGTATAATTCATACGATGAAGACAATGAATCTGTATCTGTTATTTCTGAAAAAATTGATGAGCTTGACGAGAAAATCAAATCTTCACTTGATATGAAAACAGAAAAACTCAAAGCAGCAGAATTTATCAAGAAAAACGCACAAAAATTTGTCTGATTATTTTATGATAAATCAAAGAGAATGTGCTGTTTTCTGTTGATTAAGACGAGAAAATAATGTATAATAAAGGATAAGTCACAACGATAGGAGGAATACTTTTGGCCGAGAAAAAAGATAAGACGGTAAAAGACGATTCTGTACCTGAAAATGATACTCTTTCAGAGCAGGAAAAAGAAAAAGTAAGTGAAATTCTCGAAAACCTGAAGAATTCAAAAAACGAAGCTTCAACAGATTGGGACGGCTTAGCCGAAGTTGCTTCGGAAGAAAAGGAAATCGCTGAAGAAGAATCGGTTTCTAAGCCTAAAAAATCAGGTAAAAAGAAGAAAAAAGAAGAGGAAGAAATTCCTGAAGAAGAGCTTTGTGCAATGTGCGGTAAAAGAAGAAGAGCTTCTGAAGATACTTATTATTGCAAATCATGTCGTGAAAAAATGAAGCAGACACCCTTGAATTTCTTTGGTATTCTCGCTTTTGTGGCCGTGCTTTTTGCAGGTTGTGTTGCAATTGTTTTCGGCTACCATGCAGTCAATATTTCTGTTCCTGTTATCAGAGGCGACAGATTTATGGAAGAGGGCAAATATTATTCAGCACTTGCAAGCTATACTGAGGCTGAACAATATGCTTCAAAGCTTAATGATGAGTGGAATCATAAAGATGAACAGACAACTCCCTCAACTGTGCCTGTAAACCAGATTACATGGTTTGATGCAGGTAGGAGAACAAAAGTCAAGGTTCTGGATAACTATTATCAGATGGGTTCTCTTATTTCTGCCCAGAGTTATCTGGAAGAAATAGAAAAATTGGGATTGACAGAAAACAAAAGATATCCTCAGGTCAAAGAGTATAATACTATATTAGACAGCTTCGGAACCACCTGCGCGTTCATTGAAAACAAATATCAGGACCTGTTTATGGCGATGCAGTATTCAAACGGACAGATGAAGATGGAAGATGTCAAATCTACACTTGAAGAACTTGAAAAACTTAAAACTAACGGACATCACAACAAATATGCAGTTGCATATATGCAGTATAGCATCTGTAAATCTGTTAAAAATTCAGAAGACTTGCAGATAAAATATCTTGAGGAAATAAAAGCAGGCGGAAAAGCTTATGAAGAAACAAGTAATATTCTTCTTTGTGTGCTTTACCTTAATACAAACAAGTACGATAAGGTTGAAAAAATCTGCACAGATGCCGTGGCTAATGCTCCCGAAAGCATTGACTACTATCAGTATCTGATGAAAGTCAGAATCAAACAGAATAACCCTCAGGGTGCGTTGGACATTTTCGATAACGTAGCTAAAGTTGTAAACTCTATCTACACCGCTAAAAATCCCAAGACAGGTCTTGTTGACGAAGAAAGCAAGCTTCCCATACCGTATACTTTCTATGCGGAAAAGGCAATCGCTCATGCACTTTTAGGCAATGCAGACGAGGCTATCAAAGCGATAGACGAGTCTTATGGTCTTGGCGTTGATGTTCACACCGCTAATATCTATGCACTGCTTCACTACATGTATCACGTAAAAGGAAAAGAACCTGTTTACGAAAATAACATGAAAATTGAAGATGCTGTAGATAACGGATATGATATTATGTTAACAGTTTTTGCAAGCAGTAATATCGAGCTGAATAAAGATGTTAAAGCTGCAATTGAAGGTAAGAAAACACTTGAAGAAGTATTTGTAGACGGGGAGGCTTACTTGCAATGAGATATATAAATGCAATAGTGAAAATACTCACATTCCCCGGGGGACTTCTGAGAGGTTTCTGGGAGCAGTTGTTCTGTAAGGTTTACGGTGTTCCTGTTGAAAACAGAAAATATTTTCAGTTCAACGAAATGGCCGGTCATATTGAGCATGAACCGATAAAACATCCCACATTGAATTATTTCTATTGTCTTGTTTCAGGACTTATGGTTTTTATTGCAGGTGTTATTTTCTTGTTTCCTGCATTTGTTAATCTCTTTTATCTCGACATAATGGACGAGACAATGAGAACGATAAACTATATTTTCCTTTATCTTGGTGTTTCATTGCTCACAAATATTTTCCCGTCGATTGAAGATGCTCTTATGATGTGGGAAAATTATAAAAAGCTTACAAAAATCGAAAAAATCTTCTATGCTCCCGGTGCAGTGATTATGTACGCAGGTGCATATGCAGAAAATTTCGGAATTACATTGTTAACTAATTTAGCAATAGCAGCAGTTATACTGTTTGCGTAAAAATAAAAAATGAGGTGGTAAAATGACAGGAGATTTCAAAGCGGATAAAATCATGTTTCTGATTGCCGCAGCAGTTATTGTGTTTGTTATAGCACAGTCTGTTTTCTTCATCGCAAAATCATGGAAAAGAGCAAAAGAACTTGGTATTTCAACAAGTACTCTTAAAAGTACAGTTTCTTCAAGTGCACTTTTTACTGTTGCACCTGCAATTTCAATTCTTGCAACAGTTTTCGTTCTTGCAAACGCACTTGGTATTGTACTTCCTTGGATAAGACTTTCAGTTATCGGTAACTTGGCTTATGAAACCACAGCAGCACAGACAACTCTTGACTATTGGGGAATCGCACTTAACAAGGCAGTTTCTGACCCTCAGCAGTTTGCTACAATTTCAGTTGCTATGACAATCGGTAGTATCGCTCCCTTGCTTATGATTCCTTTCCTTTGCAAATTTCTTCAGAAAAAAGTCGGCTCAGCCGTAAACAGTTCTAAAGGTGCAGGAAAACTTGGCGATATTATTTCAGCTTCAGCATTCATCGGTATCGTTTCTGCTTTCGTAGCACGCGAAATCAACGGTATGACAACAAAAGAAGTTGTTAATGAAACAGCAGCAGGTGCTATTGAAAAAGTTAAAGTAATTTCAGGCTCTGCAGGTGCAGTTTCAATCCTTGTACTTATCTGTTCAATGTTGTTTATGCTTGTATTGACTCTTGTTTGCAAGAAATTCAAGTTAAATAAAGTTGAACCTTTCATAATGCCAATTGCTATGTTTGCAGCGATGGGAATGGCAATCTTGTTTATGAATGTTCTTCCCGAAACATTTACAAGTCTTACATGGTATGAAATCGGAGCGGAGGTGTAAAAAATGGCTAAAGAGAAAAAATATGCAAGTCCCCGTGAAAGAGATTATTTTGACAGAGTTCACACATGGGGTATTATATGGACAATAGGTGCCATTTTAATGCTTTTATCTGTACCGGTGTTAATCTGTATCAAACTTAATGTATTACCCGAAACAGAAGCACTTAAGCAGGTTATGCCCAAACTTATGACACTTTATTGGCTTACTGCGATTGCAGAAGTTATTGCTTACGTGCCTATGCTTGGCGCAGGTGGTACTTATCTTTCATTCGTTACAGGTAATATTTCTAACCTTAAGCTTCCCGTTGGCCTTAATGCAATGAATAGTGCGAAGGTTAAAGCAAATACTGAAGAAGGTGAAGTAATTGCTACAATCGCAATCGGCGTATCTGCAATTGTTACAACAGTAATTATTGCAGTTGGTGTTGTTATCTTCAGCCTTTTCGTAGGTCCTGAAGTTCTTCAGTCTCCTTCAATCAAACCTGCATTTGACTTCGTTCTTCCTGCACTTTTCGGTGCTCTTGCAGCAAGTTACTTTGAAAAATACTGGAAACTTGTTATTGTATCTGTACTCATCGGTGTGATTGTTCTTATCTTCTCACCTTCAATGGGCGTTGGTACACTTATGTTTATCACAATCGTTGGCACACTTCTTGCAGGTTTCGGTATGTATAAACTTAAATGGCTTTGATAGGGTGATTTAAGCATGGTTAAAATTTCTCCCTCAATGCTTTCCTGCGATTTTTCAAAAATCGGAGAGGAAGCGGAGAAAATAGCATCATCCGGAGCAGATATGCTTCATCTTGACGTAATGGATGGTCATTTTGTGCCGAATATCACATTCGGTGCACCTGTTATAAAATCAATAAGAAACAGAGCAGATATTATTTTTGACGTGCATCTGATGATTTCAGACCCGTTAAAGTACGCAGAAGATTTTGTTTCAGCAGGGGCGGATATTATTACTTTCCATGTGGAAAGCGATAGCAGTACAAAAGAAACCATCGAAAAAATTAAATCTCTTTCATGTAAAGTGGGCTTGAGCGTTAAGCCGAAAACTCCCATTGAAGAAGTTTTCCCTTACCTTGAGAATATTGACATGGTGCTTGTGATGACAGTTGAGCCGGGCTTCGGCGGTCAGAGCTTCATGTATGACCAGATGAAAAAGATTGAAAAACTTAAATTACGTCTTAAGGAAATAAACAAAACCATCGATGTGCAAGTCGATGGCGGAATTAATGAAAACACAATTTCTGTGGCAAAACAAGCAGGTGCAAATGTTTTTGTAGCGGGAAGTGCAGTGTTTTCAGGTGATTACAAAGAAAGAATTTCATCACTTCGCAAAAACGCCGAAGTTTGATGATTTCAATTGCCAATGTTCTTTAGTTATCTCTGCCGCAAGTTTTCCTTCGCGGCAGGGATGAGAATATTCTTTGAACTTTATTTTTGTAATCAGTTTTTCATTAAAAGGTGTAATCAGACGGAATTTTCCTTTGTTGTCGGAATATAAATCGCCTAAAAGGATTGTATCTTTCAACGAGGAAAACAAGTCTATTACGTTATCAAGTGAATCAAATTCGTAAACTTCTTCACGTTTCAGAACGTCATTTCTTATGCTTTCAGGTATGTCGTTTATTGTAAAAAATATTACGCAACCACCTTCATTGAGAGGAATTGTTTCGATAGTAAGTTTACCTGACGGGTCAATGTCCCGTTTAAGTTCAATTCTTGCTTTGTCGAGAATTGTCCATATAACACGTCTTGTTTCAATATTTGAATAGTTCATTTTTTCATATGTAATGTCAAGCTCAATCATATCTTCGTGGCTTAACTCCACAACGATTTTGGCTTTGTTTGGTGAATTAATTTTCATTGGAAATTACCTCACTTCTTAATAATGATTGTAGTTTATCGAAACGCTGAAAAGCGCTTCGATAAGCCACTCTTCAGTGGCTTTAGCAAAATCAAATCATATAATTTGATTTTGCACAACACTCATTACAATGGGCATGGACAAATTTTCAAAGAAAATTTGTTTCAAAATCGAAGATTTTGTGTCGAAACAAATATGTTTCGACTAACCATAATCATTATAACGTCTCAATATCATAATATACTTTCGTTGCTTGTTCTGCAATGCAAAATATTTGGAAATTTACAAAGGAGGTCATAAAATGGCAAAGAAAAAAACAAAGATGCCCATTTTGAGTAAAAACAGAAAAAGTTTCTATGATTTCCGTAAAGATTATCCGGGCAATGCATATACTCGCATGAGAGAAAAAGAAAACAACGAAATCTACGACACAAAAGGAAAAATCAAGTTAGCCCTTATTATTCTGGGCGTAATTGTTTTGTTTTTACTTGCATATTGTGCAACCTACACTCTCTTGGAAATTTCACATCAACCGATAGGATGAGTTAATTTGTATATACCTTATAATTCAAGAAAAGATTATCATAAAAGCAAATTCGGAGCCGTCAGGGAAGACGATAGTGTGGTTTTCAGAATCGTCATGCCGCGGCACTTTTCTGTCTCTGCCGCTTACCTTGTGATTTTCGAAGAATTCAGTCGCGAGAAAAAACTGATTTCTATGGAATGGGAAAGAATGGAAGGCGACAGCGAAGAATGGTGGAGAGTTGAATTCTCTCCTGGCAAAGCCGGATTATACTTTTACCATTTTGAATATGACACTCCATTCGGCAGGAGTGTCATTCTTTGTCAGAAAGAGGGCTGCGGTTACCTTAACACCCCGGGCAGAGACTGGCAGTTGACCGTATTCCAAAAAGATTTCACTTGTCCGCAGAAATTCAAAGGCGGAATTATTTACCAGATTTTCCCTGACAGATTTAATTTTTCAGGAAAAGTCAAGACAGATATCCCCGAATACAGAATTTTGCGTACAGACCGTGAAAACGAGCCTTACTGGCGACCTGACGAAAAGGGAATTACACTTAATAACGACTTTTTCTGCGGTGACCTTGAGGGTATAAGGAATAAACTTGATTATCTGGCTTCTTTGGGTGTTACATGTATTTATTTGAATCCGATTTTTAAAGCACATTCAAACCACCGCTACGACACGGGGGATTATCTTTCAATTGACCCGTTGCTCGGAAATGAAGAAGATTTTAAAAATCTGTGCAGCGATGCCAAAAAGAAAAGTATTTCCATAATTCTTGACGGCGTTTTCAGCCATACGGGTGATGACAGTGTTTATTTCAATAAATACGGAAACTATGAATCAGTAGGGGCGTATCAGTCAACTGATTCACCGTATTTTAATTGGTATAAATTCAGAAAATTTCCCGATGATTATGAGAGCTGGTGGGGAATAGATATATTGCCTGAAGTGATGGAAGAAAACGAAGACTTTCTTCAGTTTATAACAGGCGAAAACGGTGTTTTGAGAAAATGGATGAAGCTTGGTGCAGATGGCTGGCGTCTTGATGTTGCTGACGAATTGCCTGACGTTTTCCTTGACAGATTAAGAAGTGCCGTTAAAGCAGAAAAAGAAGATGCACTTGTTCTGGGTGAAGTATGGGAAGATGCTTCAAATAAGGTGAGTTATTCCGTAAGACGACGTTATCTTTTAGGTAAACAGCTTGACAGTGTAATGAATTACCCATTTGCAGATGCAATAATCAGGTTTGTAAGGACGGGTGATACTTCATCTTTTTCGGAAACAATAATGACTGTCCTTGAAAATTATCCCAAATGTGTTGTGGATGTTTTGATGAACCACATCGGCTCACACGATACCATGAGGATAATAAATGCCCTTGCAGGCGAAAGCCTTGTCAATAAATCACGTGACTGGCAGTCAGGCAGAAAACTTTCTCCTGAAGATTATAAAAAAGGTGTTTCTCTTGTGAAGCTTGCATCATCAATTCAGTTTACTCTTCCCGGAATACCGTCAGTATATTATGGCGATGAAATCGGCATGCAAGGGTACGGTGACCCATTCAACAGAGGCTGTTTCATTGAAGAAAACGCTGAAGCTTCACTCCTTGAACATTACAGAAAATTAGGCGAAATAAGAAGAAACAATTCATGCTTCATAGAAGGTGAGTTCAGGTTTATCAGTTGCGAAAGAGCCTGTGTTGCTTTTGTAAGAAGCGATGAAACAGAAGAAATACTCGTTATTGCAAACAGAAACGAAACAGATATTGAGTATTATCTTCACGAAGAATGGCATTTTTCGGAGATTCTTATGGGCGCAGATGAGTGCTCATATTTTGTGAAAGTGCCGAAAATGAGTGCCGTAATTTTAAGAAGGCACAAGGGATTTTGATTGACATGGTAACTTATTTATTGTATAATAGTTACACTTAATTTGCTCAGTGAAAGGATTTGGACGATATGAATATTGCAGTAATTCTTGCAGGCGGAACAGGAAGCCGTATGGGAATGGTTGACAGACCCAAGCAGTTTATCGATATCTACGGTAAACCTGTTGTTATCCACACAATTGAGGCTTTTGAAATAAACGAAAATATTGACGCTATCTGCGTAATCTGTACAAAAGAAT
>JAZSFV010000275.1:0-7013 GCA_045532395.1 Acutalibacteraceae bacterium | reverse complement strand
ATCATCACATACTGAACATACATAAGTTGTATAACCTTTGTCTGTACATGTAGGTGCTGTTACTGTAGCTTCATATTTATGTCCGAGTGCGTCTACTGTGATTGTTTCACGGCTGAGTTCTTCGCCACATACTGTACAGTAAACTACATTGTCATATGAACCTGTATTTTTACAATCGGGGGCTATGTTATTTTCTACCTGAACTTCGCCTTCTTTGTGACCAAGTGCAGGAACTACTGTTGTAACGCGTGAAAGTTCTGCGTTACATACTGAACAGTATACTACTGTGTCGTATGAACCATCGTTTTCACAGTCAGGATCTACATTGTTTTCGATTACTGCTTCTTTTTCTGTATGACCGAGTGCATCTACTGTAATTGTTGTGCGTGAAACTTCTTCACCACATACTGTACAGTAAACTACTGAATCATAAGTACCTTCAGTTGTACAATCAGGAGCTGTGTTGTTTTCTACAACTGCTTCGCCCTCTGTGTGACCAAGTGCATCAACAATATCTGCAACGTATGTATCATCACAAACTGAACATTCATATTTTGTGTAACCTGATTCAGTACATGTTGGAGGAGCTACTGATACTTCATACTGATGTCCGTAAGGCTCAACAGGAAGAGTATCACGGCTGATTTCTTCGCCACATACTGAACAGTAAATTACTGAATCATATGAACCTTCATCTGTACATGTGGGGTCTTTTTCATTTTCTTTTACTGCTTCGTCTGCTGTATGACCAAGTGCCGCAACTTCTTTTGTATCAAGAAGTGTGTTACAGATTGTACATCTGAGTTCATCAAGACCTGTGTTTGTACAATCAGGGTCTTCAGCTCTTGACCATTCTCCATCATCATGACCAACTGTTACTGTAGCAGATGCTGCTGACAAATCAATTGTCTGACCGTGAGCGACATAGTCTTTTGATGTTGTGCCGAATGTATCAGTTGCTGAACGGGATACGAATGTAAGACCGCCGAGGCAGTCTGCATCTTTAATCCAATCTTCGTTCATGTAAATTGAACCTGTTGTACCGAAAGCAGCATCCTCACGTACTTTGAGTGAGAACTTTGCAATCTGGCCATCAACAACTACAGGGCCACCTTTGCTTGAGTCACCGGAGAAACCGATGTAAGCAATTTTAACCTCGCTTGCTTTTGACTGCCAGTAAGTCGGATTTGAGTTTCTTTTATACATTGATGATGATGAAGCAGCGTTACCGAGAAGTTTATAATTCTCGAGTTCACCTGCATTATCAATGTAATCAGGGGTTGTAACTTTTTTACCTTCCGGTATTACGATTTCAAACAGTGTTGAATCGTAGAGCACTGCAGCCTGAGCTGCATAAACCAGATAGTCTGTTTTCAATGTTACATAAACATCGATAACATCACCAGGATGCACTACGCCAGCACTGGTATCGATACCGTACTGAGCTACGTAGTCTGCTTCACTTGTTGCTTCGTCTGCTGCTGAAACAGCGATTGCGAACATGTTCACAACCATAAGCAGAGCCAAAACAACACTGAGAAGCTTCTTCGTTTTGGACATAACATTTGCCTCCTTTAAAGATGTAATGCTAAGTAAATAGAGCGTTTTGGAGCGTAAAAGGGTACACTCCCCCTACTATTCTTCATAGTAATGATACCACAAAGAGAGGGAGAGTGTCAACAGATATGCATAAAATAAAGCCTCGGGCTACGGAAATACTTAAAATATGCACAAATTACCATTTAGTTTTTTAGTTAAAGTCACAAGATGCTTGTCAGGGCTTGAGCCATACTGTTTTATTCACGATATGAGTGTAGCTCTGAACGAGTTTTACAACCTTAACTGATACGTTCATATCAGCATAATCTTCAGCCATAACGTAAGGCTCGTTATTTTCTCTCATGGAAACTGCAAGTTCTATAGCACGTTCAACGTCAACAGTTTTGATGCCGCCGATTACAACACTGCCTTTATCAAGAACTTCGGGGCGTTCGGTTGATGTTCTGAGAAGAACACCGGAGAAGCCAAGCATA
This sequence comes from Acutalibacteraceae bacterium, assembly GCA_045532395.1. Taxonomy (GTDB): domain Bacteria; phylum Bacillota; class Clostridia; order Oscillospirales; family Acutalibacteraceae; genus SIG575. Next base: position 4,980 of record JAZSFV010000275.1, on the reverse strand, counting down.
GCGGATTCTTCTGAAAGAGTGCCACTGTCTGAAAGAACGCAGTAGCTTGTTTTCTGAAGTTTGTTATAATCCATAAAACCGAAAGGTTTAAGGTTCTGCACTAAAGGATGGAATTTGAATTTTCTCTTTTCAATGAATTTCATTGAACGCGGGTGAGTTGAATAGATAACAGGCATCTGATATTTTTCTGCAATATCATTAATAGCAGTCATAAGAGACATGAAGTTTTCTTCGTTATCGATATTTTCTTCTCTGTGAGCAGAAACAAGGAAGAATTTACCCTCTTCAAGACCGAGACGAGAAAGAACATCACTTGCATCAATTTTATCCTTGTACTGTTCAAGCACCTCTCTCATGGGAGAGCCTGTTACGAAAACAGTTTTACCGTCAATACCTTCAGAGATAAGATATCTTCTGCTGTGTTCTGTGTAGGGAAGATTGATATCTGAAATGTGGTCAACAATTTTTCTGTTAATCATTTCGCTTACGTTCCAGTCCCAGCAACGGTTACCTGCTTCCATGTGGAAAATCGGAATTTTAAGACGTTTTGCACTGATTGCTGAAAGGGCAGAGTTTGTGTCACCAAGCAAAAGCACTGCGTCGGGTTTTTCTTTTACCATAACCTGATATGATTTTGCAATAATATTACCCATTGTTTCCCCAAGGTCACTGCCTACACTTTCAAGGTAATAATCAGGTGCACGCAATTCGAGGTCTTCAAAGAAAACCTGATTAAGAGTATAGTCATAGTTCTGCCCTGTATGGACAATGATGTGGTCGAAGTATTTATCTGCACATTTCATAACGGCTGAAAGTCTGATAATTTCAGGACGTGTGCCGATAATTGTCATTAATTTAAGTTTAGTCATTTTATCACCTTACACTTTCAGGAAAACTGTATCGGGTTTTTCGGGGTCAAAGGGCTCATTGCACCACATGAGAGTTACTAAATCTGTATCGCCAAGGTTTTCTATATTATGAGTATAGCCTGTGGGAATATCGATAACTTCGATTTTGTCTCCGCTTGCATAATATTCGATAACCTTATCTTCGCCGTATTTTCTGAAACGGACAACGCCTTTACCTGAAACAATAACAAATTTTTCGTTCTTTGTGTTGTGCCAATGGTTACCTTTTGTGATGCCGGGCTTTGAAATATTGACAGACATCTGGCCTCTGTCAAAAGTTCTGATAATTTCTGTAAATGAACCGCGTTCATCAACATTCATTTTAAGAGGATAAGAAAATTTATCTTCAGGGAGATAGCTAAGATATGTTGCATAAAGGTCTTTTATAAATTCGTCTGACATATCGGGGATTTTTCTTTCATCACGTGAAGCTTTGAAAGAATAAATAAGGTCAACAATTTCGCCTAAAGTTCTCTGATGAACAGGTTTTATTTCGCAGAATTTTTCTGCCTTATTTGCCTTGCCCTCAATTGCATTTTTAATTTCGTTAACAACGTCGTCTATATAAACCAGATTCATCATGTGGTTTCTGTCGTTTACTGTAATGGGCAAATCGTTTGCGATATTATTGCAGAAAGTTGCAACTGCACTGTTATAATTAGGTCTGCACCATTTACCGAAAACATTGGGCATTCTGTAAACGAAAACATCTGCTCCTGTTTCTTCACCGTAAGCAAAGATAAAATCTTCTGCTTCTTTTTTTGATTTGCCGTAAGGATTGTCAAGAGAAGCCTGAATAGAAGAAGTGATAAGAACGGGAGAAAGATTTTTATTTTCTTTGAGAAGCGAAAGAAGTTCACCTGTAAAACCTGAATTGCCTGTCCTGAATTCGTCTTCAGTCAAAGGTCTGTTTACTCCTGCAAGATGAACAACAAATTCACATTCTTTGCAGTAGCTTTCAAGCAAAGATTTTTCTGTGTTCAAATCAAATTTAAGAAGTTCATATTTTTCGTCAAGTTCAAGATTTGCGCAGAGATTTTTCCCAACAAAACCCTCAGCACCCGTAACAAGAATTTTCATTTTATTTCCCCCTTATAATTTCTTTCTGATAATGCCTTTTATAAGTGATAAAATATCTTTTTTCTTTTTGCCGATAATACAGATTGCACCAAAGGCAAAAACAACAAGTTTGAATATTACATTTATAAAGAAAGTTCCTGAGAAAAGTGCTATCTCATTCTGAAGCCCTACATAAAGCACGTTTATCGGAATAAGGCCTGCTGCACTGAAGAGAGCAACAAGAATAATTATGAATCCCATTTCACCTATATTATATTTGATAATGTCGTTTTTTCTGCAGATTACAACTGAAACCAGAGCCGCAGTTGCACGTGACACTGCAAAGCAAAGAGCAGCCGTAAGCATATTGTAAAGACCGAAGTGTGTCAACAAATAACTTGCGGTAAAGTTTACAATTATTGCAGAGCCTGAACAGAAGAACATTTTTTTACTCTGTCTGATATCGTACATGATGCCGAATGTGTGGGTGAAATAAACAAACTTGATTGCGTGGGCTACGGCTATGATGGGAACATACTTCCACGCATCGTAATAGTTGTCACTGAGAAGCATTACAACTTCCTGAGAGAAAAGAGCAACACCAAGGCAGACAATTGCAGAAATTCTGAAAGCTACAGATGCTAAATCAACAATTTCTTTTTTACCCTCGTCACCAAGCTTCATCTTATCATTAAACCATGGTCTGAAAGCAAGGTGAATTGAAGACTGGACGATTTCAATGATTGAACTGAACTGCATTGAAACACTGTAAATACCGTTTTCGAAGGCTTTGCCTGCAGCATTTAAAAAGTGCTTTGATATGTAAGATGCCATGTTGTTGGCAATATTGTGAGGCAGAAGCGGAATTGAATATTTAAGAGCAACTGTGAGCATTTCTTTGTCTATTTTAAAAGACATAAGTCCGCTCTTCGCCATGTCGTAGAATCCGTAAAGAGTGAATACAAAGTTTGAAAGGAATAAAGACAGCATCATGCCGTTTACCCCGCCCAACTCAAAACCAAAAATGTAAACACCTTTGCCGAAAGCAAGGAAAATTACGTTAAGAGCAACATGGAAGAAGAAATACAAAAGAGAATTCTTTGTGAATTTTCCGCCCTGCTGTTTTGCCTGGAGAATCGACTGATACATCTGATAAAGCGCATTGAAAACAAGAGTTAATATTGCCAGCATAACTGCAGGATAAACGTCGATTCCTTTGAAGAGAATATCACCTATGGGATTTCTCAAAAGAAGCATAAGCGATACAACAACTGCGCCGAAAAGCACCATAAAGGTCATTATGGTGCCGAAAAACTTTTTACATTTTTCTTTATCAAGCTTATACTCTGCATAGAATCTTATAAGCGCATAAGGCAGAGAAAGGTTGACAAGAAGAACTGCGATATTTGTGAAAGAAGTTAAAAGATTAACTCGTCCGTAATCTTCTGTTGAAAGAAAATTCGGGTTAGTGTAAATAAACAAAAGCAAAAAAGTTGAGGCTTTTGTTACCATGTTTGCAACTGTATACAAAAATGAATTTTTTGCAACCTTATTTGCTCCTGACATTTTTCACACTCCAAAATAATTTTATTCTGAAACAATATCTCTGTATATTGAAACTAATTTATCTGTGTTTACTTTCACATCGTGGCGACGGAAGGCTTCTTTTTTACCGCCCTCTGAAAGTGCAAGACACAGATTGTCGTCTTCAAAAATTCTGCTGATTTTTTCTGCGCATTCATCTGTGTTTTCAAGGGCATAAAGAAGACCTGAAACGCCATCCTGAGAATAAGAAGATGTGCCGCCTACATCGCTTGCAACTGTGGGCACACCCATAACCTGCGCCTCTGCAAGAGAGTTTGGAGAATTTTCAATTACTGAATACTGCCAGAATGCTCTTGAAGAAAGCATGTGTTCGCCGATTTCTGTAGGATTCAGAGAGGGAAGAAAAGCAATATTTTCTTCAACATCATATTCTTTGAGAAGTTTCTTTATATATTTAGGATAACTTGCAATGTGTGCATCGTCCTCGTCAATTCTGAAACCGCCCGGAACTTCAAGAAGAACATCAGGATATTTTTCTTTAAGTTTTGCAACAACTTTTATTGCATAGTGAAGACCTTTTGCAGGAGTTTCACTTCTGATACCGAAAAGTTTATGAGGGTTTGCGTTTTCTATGTTCCAGTTAACAGAATAAAAATCGTTTCTTAAAATTCTGTTACATGAATGATATTTTATTTTCGGATTTATTCTTTCTGCCTCGGCTTTATCGTAGTGAGTTCTGCCGATACAGTATTTTGCTTTTTTAATTATTTTGTTTGATTTAAGACCACGGATTTTCATCATGGCTTTTCTTTCGATAAGACCTGAAAGACGTTTGTTATCACTCTTTGACCTGCCGAAAAGAAGTTCTTTTACGGGTATACCTTTCAGATAAACGTTTGCAATAGAATCTGCCATTCCCTGCAGAGTTACAGCAACAGGGCAAGGAACATTGCAGTTCATTATTGACTGCCCGAATGAAAATTCAATGCCCTGAACATCAATCAGGTCAGGCTTTTCTTCAGCCACGATTTTTGAAAGTTTTTCTTCAAGAACTTTATCTCTGCCTGCCGCAATCTGATTTGCACGGACAAAGTAGACAACTTTCTTGCCGTCAACAACTCTCTTCTCTTCTTTTGTGTCGCGGTTTATGCTGACGATTATGAATTTTTCAATTTCGTCATATTCTTCTAAATTTTTTGCTGTAGCGGTTATCCATCCGCCTGAGGTTTTTATATCCTTTTCGCTTTGAGAGAGACTCAACACCTGAGTCATCATTGTCAGCCACATTATCTTCATCCAAATCATTCTCCCCGTAGAAATAAATCATTGCAGCACCTAAACAGAAGTTAACTGTAGGCTCTGTATTAAGAAGCGTGTGTGACGCCATACCTGTCACAAACAAAATAAGAAGAGGAAGGAAACCGAGAAGTCGGATTTTACCTTTTCCGAGAGAAATAATTGCTTTTCT
>JAZSFV010000102.1:0-4944 GCA_045532395.1 Acutalibacteraceae bacterium | reverse complement strand
GCCGCATGGTCATTGCCCATTTCCATTACTTTTTCAAGAGGATTTGCAGAATTATTATCAATTCCGAAATGCTCAAGTTTAAAATCGTAAATATCATTAATTGAATCAGTTGCAACATTTGAAAGAGTTAAACACAAATCAATAAGCCAATCTGTTGCACTTTCAAAACCTAAATAATCGCCTGCAGTGTTGATAATTTCTGTCAGGGAAGAGCCGTTGTGGGGTGCGCAAAGAGTAGTGACACTGTTTACCCATTCACCTTTTCCACCCGCAAAGAGAGGAGAAACGTTTCCGCCTGACATATTCTTTTCTTCTTCGCTTCCGTATTCTAAAAGCGATGTGAGAAGCCTTACTGTTGCACCGCCGAAAGAATGACCTACAAGATTAATTTTCACAGTCTGTCCGCCATTTACCTTTTCACCCCAGTTTGCAACAATGGGAGTTTCGTAAGTTCTGCCGTAACGTGCGTGGTTATGCTCTTTTGAATGGGCTTCGCCGTAGTCGACAGTTGTTCCCGTAAGTTGAGCATATAATTCACACGCTCTGTCCCACGCGCTTGACATAGGCCCTACGCTTGGTGTATAAACTTCATACCCTTCTTCTGTCAGGACAGTTTCAAGGTCGCCGGCAGTTGCCCCCCAATATTGGACACTTGCGTTTATTCCGTCGCCATCGCCCCAACCGCCAAGACCGTGAACAAGCACATAAGGATATTTTACTTTACCGCCATTCCATTCCCACCATGCTTCTTTGTAAGAACCATATTTAACGGGAATTGCAATCGCCGCAACAATAATGCTTAAAACAAGCACGCCTGCAATTATTATGGCGATTAATTTTTTCTTTGTAATTTTCTTTTTTTGCTTTTGTGGGATATCATCATCGTTGTTAAAAATGACAAACTCATCATCAACCGCGTTATCATCCTGTTTATCATCAGGCTCCACAGAATCTGTGTTTTTCAATAAATAATCTGTTGACACGCCGAAAAGTTCACTCATGAGCACAATTTTTTCTGTATCAGGCAACGCACTTCCTGATTCCCATTTGGAAACAGACTGCCTTGAAACACCTAATTTTTCAGCAAACATTTCCTGGGAAAGCCCGTTATCTTTGCGTAGCTTTTGTATTTTATCTGCAAGATTCATTCGTTTTCCTCCTTGCTTTCGTTACACCGATTTTACACCCTTAAGTCAATTATTTCAATCAACTTGACTTTACTTTTGAAAAATTTTATGGAAAATCGACTTTAAAACGCCATGTAAACTCAACTTTACATTACAATAATAGCATATATCAAGACAAAATGAAAGACGAAGAAACATAAAATTTCTTCGTCTTTCATTTCTATTTTCCGGAATAGATAAATTCAGAAATCACGTCTGCCGTAATTCTTATTTGTTGAATGTTTGAAATTGATGCTTTTCCGTCGCCCGATTGCTCACCGTACATTCCGAAATATGCATGGCAGCCACCATCAATTACAAACTCTGTAAAATCTTCCGGGAGATTTTTTTTATTCTCTTCGTATTTTTCTTTATTAAGAACTTTGTCTTCACTGCCGTAAACTGACAAAACATCAATTCCATCATTTGAAAAATCTTCAGTTGAATATGAGCCTAAAAGAACAAGCCCGTCAAAAGAATTTTTATTTTCCGCAAGATATGATGCTACCATTGAACCGCCTAAAGAATGACCGCCTATGTACCAATTTTCAATCTGCGGATATTTTTCTCTTATTCCGTCTGCAGCGTTGATGTCAAAAACTGCAAGATTAAAAGGCATTTCCACAAGAACGCACAAAATACCTTTCTCTGCACAGGCCTTCATCAAAGGCTCGTAAGCAGTATATTCAACCTTACCGCCAGGATAAAAAATTAAACCCGTCTTTACGTTTTCTGTTTTGTAAACAAGATTATCGCCCTCAATTTTTTCCGTTATAACGGGCTGTGAAACAGTAAAAGCAGTAATTGCGTCAACATCTGCATGGTAGTAACTGCCCAGATAAATACTGCAACCTATGGCGATAATTAAAATCGGCACTAATATTATGAGCAGTATTTTAAGTCGTTTTTTATTGCTGAATATTTTCAAAAAAATCACCTTATCTGATTACTACATAACCACATACCGGAAGTTTAACTTCTCCGTTCATTTTTTCATTTGTGATAACGTTTGTATACTCTTTGTCGAGAACAATTTTCTTTTCTTCACTTGAAAAATTCATAACGAAAATCAAATCCCCTCTTTTTCTCATAACAACACCGGAAGAAAGAGTAATATCTGCATCAGGAACAATATTGAACTGACTTAAGAAATCTTCCTGGAAGTCGTCATCGTTTCTGAAAGCAACGTAGTACGCTTTACCTTTACCGTAAGAATTTACGGTAACTGCAGGGCAAGATGCATAGAAATCTTTCTCGTAAGCGCCGAGGACTTCCGCTTCATTTGCATGAATGATATCACATACATGAACAACGTCATAGTTTTTGCCGTTGTATGAAACTGAATTTTTAATACCTTCAGGAAGTGAATCTGTTTCTTCATTCCAGATGCCGAAAACTTTCTTAAGGTTGTTTGCAGGGAATCCGCCAAGGAAGCACAAATCATCTTTATCCACAAGACCTGTGAGGTAAGTTGCAACAAAGTTACCGCCGTTTTCAACATATTCTTCAATGCGTTTATCTGTGCCGTCTTTGAACATGTAAAGGAAAGGTGCAATAACCAGGTCGTATTTTGAAAAATCTTCTTCCATGGAAATAACGTCAACAGATGCGCCTTTCTTCCAGAAAGGACGGTACCATTTTATACACTCTTCAAGATATTTTCTGTTGATATTATTGAATCCACAGAAATGTTTCACTGCCCAGCTGTTTTCCCAGTCGTAAATAACTGCAACCTTGCTTTCGGAATATCCGCCTACTACGTCGCTTAATTTTTCCAATCTTTCGCCAAGTCTTGAAATGTCTCTGAAAACTCTTGTGTTTTCATGGCCGCAATGGTCCACTACTGCACCGTGATATTTTTCATGACCACCACGACTTTTTCTCCACTGGAAATACTGCACACTGTCTGCGCCGTGAGCAACTGCCTGAATTGATGACAATTCCTGCATGCCCGGCTTGGGAAGCTTGTTCACTTCGTGCCAGTTGACAAGAGATGGTGTACTTTCCATCATAAAGAAAGGCTGACCGTTTTTCATTGAACGGAAAGCATCGTGAACAAATGCAGTTTCAAGAGCTTCATTTTCATTTCTGCCTTTATCCCATGCAGGATAGTTATCCCAAGAAACAAGGTCTAATTTTTTTGCAAATTTCTGATAATCAATACCGTCATACATTCTCATAAAATTAGTTGTGATAGGAATGTTGGGTGCGATTTCACGCAATGGTGCAATTTCGTTTTCGTAGAAAGAAATATGGCTGTCAGACACAAATCTGTTCCAGCAGAGTTTCATTGCTGAAACATGGTTTTCACCTCTGAATTTTGGCGAATTAATCTGCGACCAATCTGTAACCTGATGGCTCCAGAAACCATTCCACCATTTGAAGTTGAGTTCATCAAGGTCGTTATTATAATAATTTTTAAGCCAATCCCTGAATGCTTCCTGACACAAATCACAATGGCATTCACCGCAATATTCGTTTGAAATATGCCACATTTTCACTGCAGGGTGGTCTTTATATCTTTCTGCCAATTTGCGGTTTATATTTCTCACTTTCTCTCTGTATACGGGAGAAGTAAGGCAATGGTTATGTCTTACACCGTATTCGTTTCTGATTCCTGTTTCTTCAACACGGAGAACTTCAGGATATTTCTGTGCAAGCCATGCAGGTCTGGCACCCGAAGGAGTCGCAAGAATTACGTCAATTCCGTTTTCATGAAGCTTATCAAGAAGTTTATCAAGCCATTCAAAGTTATATACACCCTCTTCAGGCTCAAGCATAGCCCATGAGAAAATACCTACTGTTGCACTGTTAACGTGTGCCAGTTTCATAAGACGCATATCTTCGTCCCAGATTTCAGGTGTTTTTATCCATTGGTCGGGGTTATAGTCTCCCCCGTGAATTATATGTTCAAAAAATTTATCTGCCATAATTTCACTGCCTTTCAAAACAAAATGCCTGAAAAAATTCAGGCATATTTGTTTTTAATAATTATTTTCTTTCTGCTGAATAGTTTATATTAATGCCCTTTTTGAAAAGAAGATAGTCGTACTGTGGATTCCACTGGTCGCCCGGGTCGAGAACTTCAAACTCTGCTTCTGATTTTGCAACATTGATTTCAGTAAGACCTTTAAGGTTGCCGTCTTCCTTATAAACGTTGTCCCAGAAAGCATGGTGTCCTACGTATGTAACGCTCTTGGGGATATACATATAAGTAAGAGCCTGATTGTAACTGAATGCATCTGAGCCTATATACAGAAGGCCTTCGGGAAGTGAGTTATAAACTGTGCCTAATGCTTCTTTTGAAACAAATGTTGAATCAGCCACAACACCATTGGGTTTGTAAGAATAAATATTTTCAAGAGATGCTACATTCCAGTCTTTTTCCTGAGGCTCATGGAGTTTGAAAATGGCAAGACTTTCAATTTTTTCAAGACCTTCGGGGAGATAAATATCTCTTAAGTTTGCATAGTTAAAACATAATTCACCGATTGTTTTAACTGTTGAAGGCACAACATAAGTCTGAATCTTTTGTCTGTATTCTTCTGTAACATTATCTCTGAACATTTCTTCTTCAAAGCCATATTTCTGCCTTAAATATTCATCATGGTTACAGGGGTACATGATAATTTCTGTTTTGTCTTTATTATAAAGAACACCGTCAATATCACAATAATATTTATTGTTTTCATCGACTTCGATTCTTTCAAGTGCCCAGCATGAATAAAATGCTTTGCCGTCAATTTTTTCAACGTCAGGACCGATGTTGATTACTTTA
>JAZSFV010000045.1:0-21449 GCA_045532395.1 Acutalibacteraceae bacterium | reverse complement strand
GTGCTCTGCGGCAAAAAAGAAGAACAAATCAACATGCAGAAAGCACTTATGATTTGTTCAGTAATGAGTTTTATTTGTTATGTAACTGCTGCGGTTTCTTTAAATCCGTTTTTATCTCTGGCGGGTTGCGCCCTTTGCGGATTTTCCGTCAGCATTATGTGGCCCGGTACACTTACCCTTGCTGCTGCAAGATACCCAAAAGGTGGTGCTGCCATGTTCAGTATTCTTGCCCTTTGCGGAGATCTGGGATGCTCTTTCGGTCCATGGCTTGCAGGTAAAGTTTCTGATTTATCAAGACAAAACGAAAGTATTGTTTCTTTTGCGTCAAAGTTTTCTCTCGATGCAGAGCAGGCGGGCTTGAGAATGGGAATGCTTGTGGCTTCCGTTTTCCCCGTTGTTATATTTACGGGACTGCTTTTCTTCAAAGAGAAAAAACAGACAAAATAAAATTCCCGTGATTTTCTGTTAAGAAATTTAAATTTGTTGTATCAACGCTTTTAAGCTCCCGGTCAATTCCTGTGCCGAGGGCTTTTAAATATGCTTCCTTTTTAGTCCATATTTCAGTGAAGATTTTTTCTTTGTTTTCACTTGAAAAAATAAGATTTTTTTCTTCTTCGGAGCACACTCTGTCTATCAGTTTTTCAGTGGGATTTTTTAAATGTTCAATGTCAATTCCGATTTCTTTTTCTCCTATTGCAACTGCTGCAAAATCTCCCGAATGGCTAATTGAAAAATAAATTTCTCCGTGGCTTTTGCAGAAAGGCTTTCCACTGTCTGTGACGGAGAAAATCAAATCTTCTTTTTTTATATCATAAATTTCTGAAACTTTTTCTTTCAGGAAACCATGGGAAACAAGAAGACATTTTTTTCTGTTTTCGTTTGTAGTTTTAAGATATTGTTCTTTTTTTTCTTCGTCCAAAAATTCAAAAAATTCTTTTAATTTTTCGTCAGTAAAAGAAGAAATTTTTGTTATGTAATAATTCATTCTATCACCTGAAATTATACCGATATACAAAAAAGTATATCGGTATTTTCATTAATCGATATCGTTGTTGATGCTTGTAGACTCGACCATTTCGTCTGTTCTTCTGAACAAGAGTGAAATGCACCATACACCGGCGAGGGCAACGAGCGTATAAATAATACGGCTGAGAATTGAATCCTGACCGCCGAAAATCCACGCTACAAGGTCAAACTGAAAAAGTCCGATTGAACCCCAGTTGAGAGCACCGATGATGACGAGTACCAAAGAAATTTTATCAAGCATATTTTCATCTCCTCCCGTCAACGATATTTTTGACAGGAAAAAGTCATTTATTCAGTTATGTGTTATTTTTCTTGAGAAAGCCGTAAAACAGTTTTCTCATCAGGCTTTACAAATAATGTATTGTAAACATGATAAATTACGAAACCAGGCTTTGCGCCATTGGGCTTTTTAAGATTTTTAGCCTCTGTGTAATCAACAGGCACCTGGGAAGACATTCTTGCTTTGCTGTTATATGCGGCAATTATTGCAGCCTGTTCAATTGCAAGGTCGGAAATTTCTTTTCCGTCGTAAACAATAATTACGTGGGAGCCATGGATTTTCTGCGTATGAAGCCACATGTCTTTTGAACGTGCAGTTTTCAAAGAAAGTTTGTCGTTCTGAATGTTGTTTCTTCCTACCAGAATTGTGAAGCCGTCATCGGAAATATATTTTTTCGGAGGAAGTGATTTCTGATTTTTATTTTTTGAATCTTTTTGTTTTGATTTCAGATATCCGTTTTCAGAAAGTTCCCGGCGAATTTCTATAATTTCATCTTCGCCGTCTGCACGGTTTAATTCATCAAGAACAGATTCAAGATATTCCAGTTCTTCCTTATTTTTTTCAATAAGTTCAGTAAGCATTTTTTCTGCAGTTTTTGCTTTTCTGTATTCTTTGAAATATTTCTGCGAGTTTGCCGTGGGTGTGAGTGCAGGGTCAGCTTTTATTCTGATTAAATTATTATTGTCGTAATAATTTTCAACTTCATAGAAAGTGACGCCTTTTTCTAATCTGTACTGGTTTGCGCTGATAAGTTCCGCGTTAATTCGCAAAGTTTCTCTGTCTGCACATTGTGCGAGTTCAGAGGTCTGCAGATTAATTTTCTTTGCAGTTCTCTGGATTAAATTGTTAAGTTTTTTATAAAGGTCGTCTGAGCGTTGTTTTGTTCTTTCAAGTCTGTCGCGTTCATAATAAAATCTGTCAAGCAGAGAAGAAAAACTTTCTTCTTTTACACATTTTCTTACGTTGCCGTATTGATTGATTTCAATAAATGCAAAATCAACGGGACGTGAATTTTCATCTTCAACCACATAAGGCAATGTTTTTTCATTTTTTATTATGTCCTGAATTTCTTCAATTACAGAGTGCAGTCTGCTCTTTTCGTTTTCGCTGAGTTCACTTACAAATTTATCGTAATCTGTCACTTTAAATGCAATTTCACGGCTGATAACGGGGGAAATACCTTCAATTGTTGAAAGAACTGCAGATGAAAGATTTTTGTTGGAAAATGATAAAATTTTATTTAAAATTTTTGAAGATTCTTCTGTGAATAAATCAAGCTTGAATTGTTTGGGCGGAAGCGCATAGGTAAGTCCCGGCAGAATCTGTCTTACAGAAGAAGTTGAAAAATCAACTCTTTTTAAAGCATCGATAATTATGTTACTATCGGAATTTATGAGAATGATATTGCTGTGCTGAGCCATAATTTCGATAACGAGAGAGAGCCTGACTTTATCGCCGATTTCATTTGTGGAATCGAAGTCGATAAACAGAATTCTGTCGCTGTCAACCTGCCTGAAGCCTGTAATCATCGCGCTTGTAAGATGTTTGCGAAGAAGCATGCAAAGCATCGGCGGAGTTTTCGGGTTTTCAGGAGCGTGAGAAGTGAAATGAATGCGTGGACTGTTGGCACGTGCAGAAAGCAAAAGCTTTTTCTGCCCGTTTCTGCCACGAAGAATCAGCACCAACTCTTCTTTTGAGGGTTGGTGAACTTTTTCCACACGCATTGTGACTGCTTCTTGTTCAATTTCGTTTTTTATTTGTTTTAAAAAAATTCCGTCAAGTGCCATAAGTTAGTCCTTTAAATATTTGATGGGGTTTGTTTCTGATAAAACTATTATATCTGTTTCGGAAAATTTACCGCGGAGTCTACTTGCAAGAATTGCCATGGCAGGGTTTTCTGTTTCAAAATGTCCTGCAGCAATAAGTGTAAGTCCTTCTTCTTTTGCGTCGAGAAATTCGTGATATTTTGCGTCTCCCGTAACGAAAGCATCAATGCCCAGTTCTGCAATTTCTTTTGCAAAATCTGCACCTGCGCCTCCACACACCGCAACAGTTTCGATTTCTTTTTCTCCGTCGCAGAAACGCACTTCTGCAGAAAGCTGGCGTGATACAAAGTGTGCAAATTCCTCCGGTGTTGTTCGGTCAGTAAATCCTACGCGGAGAAGATTTTCACATTCTGATAAAGAAAGAACTTCAACTTTTGTAAGCTCAAGCAAATCGCAAAGCACATCGTTTACTCCGCCGTTTGCTGCATCAAGCGGAGTGTGGGTTGCGATAAGGCTTATTGAATTTTCTGCAAGTCTGTAAGATAGGCTATCAGAGAGAAAGGTTTTCTGTGCCTTGAAAATAACGGGGTGATGAGTGATTATAAGGTCTGCTTCAAGGGAAATTGCCTGGTCTAAAGTTTCCTTGTTCAGGTCAAGAACAACGGCAACTCTTTCCACTTCTTTTTCAAAACTTCCTACTAAAAGCCCGCTGTTGTCCCAACATTGCTGAGAAGAAAAAGGTGCAATTTCATCCAAAAAGTCATAAAAATCTCTGACTGTTCTCATATAACCGCCTCCACAAAAGTATGAAAATATTATACACAAAAAGATATGTTACGTCAACAAAAGTTAATATGCAGAGAGCTCACATTCCGTTATCTCTCTGTCTTTGATTTTAAAAGCTTTTACTTCAAAGGGTCTGAAAGAAAGGCTGAAAGTTTCATCGCTCATTATGAGTTTTGTTTCTTCTGAATTTTCTGTGGTGTTATAAAGATGAAGTCTCAAAGAATCATCATCAAGTTTTTTACAACCTGACATAATAATGTTTTCGTTGGTAAGAAGCATTGATGTGTTTTTCTTTTCGCCATTTCCTGACGGAAAGAATGAAAGAGCGAAAACATTTTGGTTATAGCTTTCTGCATCTTTATCAAGTTGAAGAATGTCAGAGCTTAAACGGAAATCAAAATTTCTTTCGCCCATATCGATGTGATTCTGATAACGGTCGTGGTCAATGATTCTTCTGTCACGTATGGGGTGAGCAGCGTAAACTGCAGTACGCAAAAGGGAAATATTTATTTCTCCTTTGTCTGCACTGTAGCCGTGAGTGCCTTTGTTGAAAACAGAGAGACCTTTATCGTTTTCAAAAAGTCCGCACCATTTCTGACATACAACTTCCTTGTTTTCTTTTTCCATTTCTTCTCTTCCGAAAGCCATCTGTGAAATTGCCTTTCCATCATTAAAAGGAGTAGAGAAAGAAAGTTTATACATTGTGTTTACGTCGTTTATAAATGTTTTTACATTGATGTCAATGTAAGAATCTTTTTTAGGAATTGTATAGGTAACAACGGCAAAAGATTTTCTGTTTTTAAAGGTTGCCTGAATTTTGCATCTTACATCACCGTTTTCAATAACCTTTACGTTTTCAAAATCTTCGTCTGCGTAACCTGAAAATTCGTTTGATTCTTTTTTACTGAGTAAGGTAAATTCGCCGATTCTGTCATTAAAACTGTCAACAGTCATTCCCCAGGGGTCTTCGTTGTCTTTACATACGATTATTTTACCGCTTGGTGATGTAATATAATCAAATCCGTCTACAGAGTATTTTTCAATAAGTCCCGTGTTTTTGCCGATACGGATTTCCATGCGGTCATTTTTAAGAATAAACTGGTTTTCATTTTCTTCGCAAAATTCTATCGGTCTTCTTTCTGCATTTATTCTTGTAAGTTCGCAATCAAAACGATTAATGCACATAGGCTCAAGCTCTGCTCTGAAAACGACACGTTTTCTCCAGTCAAGATTAAGGTTTGATTCTTCCTGCTCGTTCTGTGAGGGAAGAATGTTGCCGTTTTTATCACGCACTTTTACCATAGTTATTTCGTTATCGGTCCAGTTCTGGTCTTCAAGCTGGAATTCAACTTCAATGTCCTGAATAACAGGGTAGGGGTTAGGGTTGAAAACGAGGACGGGAATTTCACCAGATTTACCTTCTTCCTGACCTTCGCAAAGCTTAAAAAATGCTTTGGTGCAAATCTTTGAAGTAATTTCTCTGCCGTAATTTAAAAGGCGTATTGAGTCTTCTTCTCCGCTTTTTATCATAGAGCCGGGGAGTATATCGTGAAATTCGCAGAAGAGCAATGCTTTTTCTGCTTCGGTAAGAGCTTTCTTGTCATAATCAATCCCGCTTACGGCAATCATTTTTTCGCACAATGCAAGGTCGTTTTCAAGCGCTCTGTGAAGTTGCTTGATTCTTACCATTGATGTGTAGCAACCGACCATACAATGAACCATTGATTTGTCAATAACGGTAGTTAATTTGCTTTTGTCAATGAGGCTGAAATATTCATCGCATGAAGAGTGTTTAACGTTTATATCTTTATGGGTTTCAATATATTCTCTGATTTTTTTAAGGTCAATTCTTGACGGTCCGCCACCATGGTTGCCGATACCCCATGCAAGCAGATTAGGTCCGTCAACTGCATCTTCAATAAAACGGTCAATTTTTTCTGTCGCTTTTCCTTTGCCTGAGTTGTATCCGCCGTAAGAGCGATGGCCTATAATTTCACTGCCGTCATAACCTTTCCAGATAAAGTTTTCTTCGTCAACAATATTGTAGGGACGATGGAAAATATACTGCTCAAAGCCACACTTTTTAAGAATCTGAACAAGACCTTTTGTGTGACCAAAGGAGTCAAAGTTAACTGCGGTTTTTGTTTTAATGCCGAATTTTTCCATGAAATAACGGGAGCCTGTTTCAATCTGCCTTATAAGAGATTCACCTGAAGGCATAACGCAGTCAGGCTGCAGATACCAACCGCCCATAATATGCCATTTACCTTCTTTTACTAATTTCTGTATTTTCTTAAAAAGCTCAGGCTCATTTTCTTCAACCCATTCATATAATACAGACTCGTTATGGTTGAAAATAAATCCGTCAAATTCTTCGCAGAATTTTGCGGCAACGCGGAAAGTGGAAATAGCCTCTGCCATACCTTCCTGCCTTTGCCATAACCAGACAGGGTCTAAATGTGCATTACAAAGCAAATAGAAATTTTTCATATATTTCACCTCTCAAAAAGTATAACATAAAGGGAAAACAAAAACAACACCCTGCATGGTGACAGGGCGTTGTCCGGATTATAAGTTTTATTATTTTGCAGGGCTATCTTCGATTGAGATAAGGCCGTTGAATACGCCTACATAAGCATGACCATTGGGGCCGATTGTGATAGGTCCGTATGAGTTGTTCCAGTTTTTGCCGCAACCTGTGAATACTTTGTAGAGAGTTTCACCTGTACGGAAATCAACTGCTGTGAAGTACCATGCTACTGCATTATCGGGAATATCGTCATTCTGAACTCTTGTGTAGAGATAGAGAATACCGTTTTCTGTTGACATCTTGGGAACAACTGTTGCTGAAGCTTCGTTGCTGTGCCATACCTGAACTAATTCTGTACAGTCATAGTTCATATCAAGTCTTGTAACGCCGGGTTCACTTGTGGGGTTGTTTTCAAGGAAGCCTGCACCTGATTCTGAATAGTTGTTTTCGATGATGAATGAACGACCGTAAGCAACGATTGAGTTTTCACTTACTGATTTGCCTTCTGTGAAGAGAGGTTCCTGGTCAACTACTTCACCTGTAAGACGGTCGTAAACAACAATATTTACTCTGCCGTCAGCGTTGTCTGTGATAGCACAGAGCTTTCTTACGCCAACCTGAGTTGCACCTTCGCCTTCTTTATCGTATACGGGAACGTCAAGAAGTGTGGGAGTTGTACCTGAACCCTGGTTGATAGCACCGGGTTTGAGAGTTGTACCTCTGTCGTAAGGTGTTCTCCATGTATAGATGGGGTCACCGTTTTCAGCGATATCGAAACGATACATAGCTGTGTCAGAAACGATATAGATACCGTCATCGCAAACTGCGAATGTGTTCTGGATTTCTTCACCTGCAAGTTTTATGATGTGGACTTCTTCAGTGTCTTTGTCGATGTAACCAACTTCACCGGGACGTGTCATGAACCAGATGTTGCCTTCGAAGTCAGGCATTGCGTCTGTAAGGTATGAACCTTCGGGAAGTTTATCGTCGATATCGTATTCTTTTTCGATTTTCCATTCAGGTTTGCCTGATGATTCATCGATGTAGTAAATCTGGATGATGTTGTCAGAGTTACCGATGATGGGTCTGTCACCTTCAAGAAGATGGCAGTAAGCACCGCCTGATGTGTCAGAAGAAATTGCGCCGAAGTTGAGAGTCTTGATAGCTTCAACTGTTGAAGGACGCTGGGGAAGTCTTGTTTCAGCAAGGATTTCAAGTGTGTCAGCGTCGATAAGAAGAAGGCGGAAGCCAACTACGTTACCGCTGATGCACATGATTCTTCCCTGTGAGTCAAACATAAGAGTTGCAACAAGACCGCCGAAAACGTTCATTGAACGTGATTTAACAATGGGGTTGATACCGAGAGGTCCCATGTAATCATATGTGTCTGTGTTGTAAGTGTTACCATGCATGCCGTTTTTGCCTTCAGTTGCAAGGTAGGGGTGGTCAGGAATAGGAAGGTTGCCTTCATCCTCAAGAGGATTTGCTACTGCTGCCTGACCGTAAAATGCAGGGCATTTTTTTGATGCCAAAGGCTGTCTGATTGCACCGCCGGGGCTTAAGAAGAGCATAAGGAATGCTGAAACGGCGGTAAGAATTTTCAGAAAAAATGGATTCATGTTTTTTTCTCCTTTTGTGTTTTTTATACTTCTTTGTAGTATTGTTATAATTATACATTTTTCAAAATGAAAATGCAACAAAAACAAAAAGCAACACCTGTAGAAAAACTACAGGTGTTTTTGTTAAATAGTTACATATTTAAATCAGAAAATAAGGTCAAAAAGCTGTACGAAAAGGTTAAGCAATCTTACGGGAGTATCGCAGATAACAGATGCGATTTTGCCCCAGTCGAAGAAGAATCCGAAATCGTCGTTTGTGGGAACGCCTTCATAATCAAGAACGAAGGGCTGTGTATACATAACACCGCCTGTGCCGTATGCTTCTGCACGTACATAATTTCTGATTTCGTCTGAATAATCGTCAAGGTCGATTGTGTTGCCTACGTGAATAACTTTACCGTCTGCAATCCAATGAACAACGAGAGCGTTTTCAGCTTCAACTGTAATGGTGTCATCTGCTTCGTCAACAACTACGTTTGTGAAGAGAGGACGTGCTGCGCCTTCGGGAGCTTCGTATTTGTGTCCGTCTCCGCCGTCAGCCATTTCTTCTGCACTGCTTGCGATAAGAGCATCAAGAGTTGCGGCAAAAGCAAGAGCTTCTTCTGTGCCGATAACTTTGAGCTCATCGCGGAGTGTAACGAGTTCATCAAAGTTGCCTACATATTTACTTGCTGCGAAGAAACCGCCTTCCTGCATGTTCTTTTTAAGAGCAGCAGATGTAAGCTCGGGCATATAGTGCATTGTGTAGCCTGAATCTACAATCTCAAGGTTATGTGCGTCAGATGTTGCAATTGCAAATACATTTTCTCTTCCTAAGGGCAGAAGGTCCTGAAGAAGAATATCCCAGAGTTTTCTGTCAAAGCGTGTTCTTGAGTCGCCTTTACTGTTGATGTCAATACCGATGCAGGAATTATAGTTAAGAAGAAGGTTTTCAAACTTCCTGATTGTATAGTTGTACATAACATCGTCTTTGTTATAAGCATCTGCAGTGTAGATTTCGTCTCTTGCGTTTGAGTATTCACCGGGGTGGTTGATAACGCTTAAACCGTCAAGACCATCGATTGATTTGATAACATCTTCATAATATGCAGTGCCGCCAAGTCTTCCGTGGCCGTAATCAGCAAACCATGTGTTGACATGTGAGTTTGTAAAGGAAGTACCGTTCTGTTCGTTGCCGTAAGGAACGCCGAGCATAGGTCTGCCATCGTTTTCTGCATAGAACTGGTCACCTGCATTGTTTTCAGTAACGGTGTAAGAATTACCTGCAGCAGTTGTGCCTGATGATTCTAAAGCAGTACCATCAATGAAACCGTTTTTAACAAGACCGAAAAGTTTCATAGCGGGAACGTATTTAGGTTCTGTAAAGCTATAGAAAGTTGAGCTGTGGTCTGTGATAGCATGAATATCAAAACCAAGTTCGTAATGTCTTGCAACCATATCAGGAAGGGGGTTTGAACCATCTGAGAAAGTTGTGTGTGAATGTAAGTCTGCTTTATAAGCTTTGTCTGTTTCAAAGTTTACGTTAGCGTAAGGGTTGTTGATTGTGTAATCAACGTCAGCGGCGTCTGCAGCCATAGCCATAGGAGCAACTGCAATAAGCATCAAAACGCTCATAAGGACTGCTAAAACCTTTTTGAATTTCATAGTATCCTCCTTGTGGAATAAATTTATGTAGATATATTAGCACAATTTTCAAAATTCGTCAATGTGAAAAGAAAATTTTGTTTAAAATACAAAACAAAAAGGAAACAGATTATGCAATCTGTTTCCCTAAAGATTTTATATAAGTTTAGTAAACATTTCGAGAATTCTCTTTACGCAGAGTTCAAGGTCTGCACGTGTGAGTTTTCCTTCATCGTAAGCAGCTTTAAGGTCTTCGGGGTAACCGCAGTGCATTTTCATGTCGTTACCTGCTTTTACTTCTTTCACAGGGTCGTTTTTAACGCCCCAGTCAGTAGTGACCATGCCTTTGAATCCCCACTCGTTACGGAGAATACCCGTCAGTAACTCATAGCTTTCAGAAGTGTGCTGACCGTTAATAAGGTTGTAAGAAGACATTACAGTCCACGGGTCTGCTTCTTTTACTGCAATTTCAAAGCCTTTGAGGTAAATTTCACGTAATGCTCTTTCGGAAAGACGTGAATCGCACCCCATTCTGTTTGCTTCTTTGTTGTTGCATGCAAAATGTTTCATTGAAACTGCAACTTTCTTTGACTGAATGCCTCTTGTTGCGGCAGAAGCACATTTACCTGCCACTAACGGGTCTTCTGAATAATATTCGAAGTTTCTTCCGCAAAGTGGGTCTCTGTGAATGTTAAGAGCGGGAGTGAGCCATACACCAAGGTTGTTTTCTCTCACTTCTGCACCGCCTGCAGCACCTACTTCAAAAATAAGGTCTGTATCCCATGTGCAGGCAAGGAGTGTTGCACACGGCCATGCAGTTGTGGGAATGCCTGTTGCAGGGTCAAGACGAAGACCTGCAGGACCGTCAGCCGTAGGCACGGCAGGTACTGCAAGACGTGAAAGACCGCCGAAGCAACCTGTGTTTGCAACACCTGTAGGAGCATGACCGCCTACAAAGTCCATGAGTTCAGAGAGTGTGAACTGTTTTACAAATTCATCCATTGTAATTTCTTCGCCGACTGAATCAAACTTAACATCTTTTTCAGGTGCTTTTGCATCTGTAGGTTCATTTACTGCATAGAAATAACTTTCTTCGCCCTGCGGGAGATTTTCAAAACTTCCGTCAGCAAGCATACGTTTTTCCAGCTTAAAGGGTTTGCACCAGTTTTTAAGCTGCAATGTAACTGTATCCTCTTCTACGATATATTCAAACCCGAGTTTTTCTGCAGTTCTCACATCAGTGCCCATGTAGAAAGAGTAAGCACCTTTTTCAAGCACATAAGCCGATTTCTGCACTTTTCCTAAATCGTCAAAGCTTGCCATATCGTTTGTATCGAATGTAAGCACAAGTGTTTCTTCTTCTCCGGGAGCAAGAAGCTTTGTCTTTTTGTAAGCACAGAGTTCACGTGCAGGTTTACCCAGTTTGCCCTGAGGAGCGCTGTAGTAAAGCTGAACAACTTCTTTACCTGCAGTAGTGCCCGTGTTTTTTACGTTTGCTACGGCTACGATTTTGCCTTCGTTTTCAAGAGCAACTTTTGAGGTGATTTCAAATGTTGTATAGGAAAGACCGAAACCGAAAGGATAACGCACATATTCTTTTGCGCCGGGGATTGTTTCGAAATAACGGTAGCCTACATAAATATCGTCAGAATAATCAAGGTGGTCAAAGCATTCCCAGAAATCATCCTTGCAGGGGAAATAATCGTAAGATGTTGCAATAGTATCTGCAAGTTTACCTGATGGATTTACGTCACCGCAGATAATATCTGCTATTGCAGCACCGCCTTCAAGACCGCCCTGCCAGCCAAATAACACTGCGTCAACATCGTCGTTTTCTGCAAAAAATTCGCAGTCGATTGTTGCACCTGAGTTTATAACGATAATAACTTTTTTGAAAAGTTTACCTGCTTTTGTGATAAGATCTTTTTCTAAATCAGAAAGGTAATAATCGCCTGCCTGAGGACGTCTGTCAACGCCTTCTGCAGAGAAACGGCTTAAAGTGATAATTGCTGTGTCTGCAAATTTTCCTGCATCTTCAATAAGAGCTTCGGGCACTTCTGCTTCAGGCACGTGCATGCTTGCAAACGTGTCGTAAGTCATGTCGTCACGCTTTGTGCAGAATTCCATTGCGTTTACAATGTCCCATGTAGCGTTTATCTGTGCCTGGGTGGGAATGTTTACGCTTTCTCTTTTTACATAGTCTTTGTAGAAATCAATCAGTGGCATATGAATTTTCACATCTTTTTCGCTGAAGCCTTCAAAGATGTTACAGATATATGGGGTATGTACGTCGCCGCTTCCGCCGCCGCCCTTTATGTATTCAATTGTGGCTTTGCCGAAAAGAGCAATCTTTTCACCTTTTTTAAGGGGCAAAGCACTGTTTTGGTTTTTAAGAAGCACCATGCCTTCTGTTGCGGCTTTTCTTGAAAGCTGTGTGTGCCTGAGTGAAGCAGTAACACATCTTCCGTCTTCGCCCAATGGAATACAGGGCTGGTATCTGAATCTTGCATATTTATCCATAAAAAGACCTCCGTCATTTTGTTGTTATGTGTTGTATATAATTATATACTTTTAATTTGTTAATCGTCAAGTGTTGATTTTAATTTCACGATATGTATAATAAAAGAGAGGTGATTCCTATGAAAAAATTAAGATTCGGAATTGTGGGCACAGGTACAATTGCACATCGTTTTGCAAACGCAATAAAAAATGTGCCCGGTGCAGAGCTTGTTGCAGTTGCATCAAGAACAAAAGAAAATGCAGAAAAATTCGGAGATGAATTCCGGATTCCCGTACGTTTTGACAGTTATGAAAAAATGGCAAAGTCAGATGTGATTGATGCAGCGTATATTGCAGTGCCTCATTCAGGACATATTACCTGCTCATGCCTTATGATGAATAATAAAAAACACGTTCTTTGCGAAAAGCCTATGGCAGTAAATAAGAGAGAAGCAGAGGAAATGTTCAGGTGCGCAAGAGAAAATAAAGTTCTTCTTATGGAAGCTATGTGGGCAAGGCTTGTGCCGGGCACACTTAAAATGCTGGAACTTGTAAAAGATGGTGTTCTTGGTGATATTCTTGCGGTTGAAGGAAAATTCTGCTACACAATGGACGAAGACGAAATGGACCATCATGTTTTTAAAGTAGAAAACGGTGGCGGTTCGCTTCTTGATGTTGGTGTGTACGGGCTTAACTTTGCAAGCTGGTATCTTGGCAAAGATGTAACTGATATTAAAGCAGAGTGTACTGTTTACAACGGCACGGACAGCCACATGTGTGTTCTTATGAAATACAAAGACGAAAAAATTGCAGATATTTCAAGTGCAACACTTCTGAGAAAACCTAATGAGGGCTTTGTTTACGGAAGCAAAGGATATGCATATCTCCCCAGATTCTATGCACCACAGGAAATCAACCTTCGTTTCAATAACGGCGAAAGTAAAACAATTCCCACTCCGTATAAAGGCAATGGTTTTGAAGAGCAGATTATTCATTTTTGTGACTGTGTTTCAAAAGGAATGCTTGAAAGTGATGTTGTAAAGCCCGAACAGACCTTGTATATCACAGAACAGATGGATGAAATAAGAAAAATGACGGGGATTATATATCCTCAGGATTGAAAACTGTTGACATTATACAAAATATTGTGTATTATGGAAACAAGGCAGCCATGAAGATTCAAACCGAATTACGCGGTTGCCCATTTTTATTATAAGAAGGGATAAAAATGAAGAAAAGAATGAAGAAGATTATTTCAATGGTTTTAGTGTTGTCTTTATTAATTTCAGCACTTCCCTTTGCTTTTGCAGTAAGCGGTGATATTGACCCGGAAATTATTGCAGAAACATCAAAAATCGCCGTTGAGGTTGAAGCAGAAGGTATCGTTCTTCTTAAAAATGAAGATAATGTGCTTCCTCTCGCAGGTGAAAAAGTGAACGTTTTCGGCGCAGGTTCAGTCTGCCCGTTTATTGGTAGCTCAAGTTCAGGTGGTGTTGTTTCAGACGACCCCGTTACTTTATACGATGCTTTTGACGAGCAGGGGATTGAGTATAATCAGGACCTTCGTAAACTTTATGAGAAACATTGCGGTTCAAACGCTTTGCCCAAAACTCATAATACTGTTATAAACAACGGTCTTGCAATTCTTCTTGCAAAGGATTCTCTTGAAGAAATGCCTGATAATAAACTTAACGATAAAGTTATGGCAGATGCTAAGGCTTTCTCTGACACAGCTGTTGTTGTAATCAGCAGAATCGGTGCAGAAGAAACAGACCTTGACCCCAATGTTCTTCACCTTACAGAAGATGAAAGAACACTTATGGAAAAACTCGATAAAAACTTCGAAAACGTTATCGTACTTTTCAATATCGGTAACATTATGGAAATGGGTTGGCTTGATGAATACGAAAGCATCAAGGCTGCAGCAATTATCTGGATTCCCGGCGAATTCGGCATGACAGCAGTTGCTCAGATGCTCAAAGGTGAAGTTAATCCCTCAGGTAAACTTGCAGATACAGTAGCATACAAAACTGCAGATTATCCCTCAAGCGTATGTTTCGGCAATCACGAATATACTGAAGGCGGAACATATCTTGAATATCTTGAAGGTATTTATGTAGGTTACCGTTATTTCGAAACTTTCGCAAAAGATAAAGTACAGTATCCTTTCGGCTACGGTCTTTCATACACAACATTCCAGCAGGAATTAGTTGAAAAGACTATTACAGATGATGAAATCACAGTTTCAGTCAAAGTTACAAACACAGGTGAGGTTGCAGGTAAAGATACAGTTCAGATTTATTACAGTGCACCCTATTATGAGGGCGGAATTGAAAAGAGTGCAATCAATTTGGTTGCTTTTGACAAGACAGAAATGCTTGAACCCGGCAGCAGTGAAACTGTAACACTTACTTTTGACATCGACGACATGGCTTCTTACGACCATAAAGTAAACGAAGCATGGATTGTTGAAAAGGGTACATATGAGATTATCCTTGGTAAAAACGTACGTGAACACATTGATTCTTTCGAATATGTTCAGTCAGAAGATTTGATTATAAAGAACGACGACGTGACAGGAACAGAAATTGTAAACCGCTTTGAAGATGCTTACAACGGCTTCCCCGTTCTTTCAAGAAAAGCAGGAACACCCACATATCCCACATTCAGACAGCTTGACAAGGAAGAAAAACTTGCAACTGCTGATGATTTCCCCGAACCTCAGACAGAGGGTGAAATTCCCAAGACAGGCGTAGTTTATGACGAAGTTATCACCCTTCAGGACGTTTACGAAGATGAAAGCCTTTGGGATAAATTCCTTGACCAGTTCACAATTGAAGAAATGGCACAGTTAGTTGCAGATGGCGGTTACGGCACAAGAGCTGTTGAACGTCTCGGCGTTCCCGCAACAAGCGATAACGACGGCCCTTCAAGCATTAAAGGCAGAAAAGGTATTCTCTTCACAGACACAGCAACTGCATATCCTTGTGTAACAGCTATGGCTTGCACATGGAATACAGACCTTATGGAAAAACTTGGTGAAGGCGTAGGTAAAGAAGGCAGAGATATGGGTACAGATATCTGGTACGCGCCTGCTGTAAACCTTCACAGAAACCCTGCAGGCGGCAGAAACTATGAGTATTTTTCAGAAGACCCCGTTATTTCAGGTAAAATGGCATCAGCTATGATTAAGGGCTGCCACAAAGAAGGTCTTATGGTTACAATCAAACACTTTGCTCTTAACGACCAGGATACAAACAGAAAAGGTGTCTGCACATGGGCAGATGAACAGACAATCCGTGAGCTTTACCTTAAAGCGTTTGAAATTCCGATTAAAGAAACTGAATGTAAAGGCGTTATGTCAGCATATAACAGAATCGGTACAACATGGGCAGGTGGTCACGGAGCACTCCTTAATGATGTTCTCAGAGGTGAATGGGGCTTTGAAGGCTTCGTAGTTTCTGACTATACATGGAATGTTACAGGTACAGGATACATGAACCCCGTTATTGCAGTTTATAACGGCAACGATACAATGCTTACCGGTGTATGGCTTCTTAACTATCCGTCACACGTTTCAGTTATCCAGAAGGTTTATGAACAGGATCCCATCGGAATGGGCAATGCATTAAGACAGGCAACAAAGAATCTTTGTATTGTAAAGATGAACACAAGGGCATTCCTTGAGCCCCAGGATTATGACGATTCACTCAAAGGAAATCTTGACGATTTCTCAGATTGGGAATGGAACTTCCCCTATGTGTTTACTGCATTCAGATTTATATTGAATAACTTGTTCAATGTTCTTCTCTGGCTCGCAGGAAAAATTTGCTAGTTTAATTTAAAAGACCGTTCATTATGAGCGGTCTTTTTTGTTGCAATTAATTTACATTTATGATAAAATGCCTTGTATGAGGTGGTGTTTCCTATGAAAAAATTTGTAAGCATTATAATGGCATTGATTACATTAATGCTTGTCCCTTTCAATGTTTTGGCTCTTGAGGGAGAAAAAGCAGAAGCAGACTATGTTACTTTGCCTGAAAATCCGACAGTAAGCAGTGAAGTAAGACAAAGAAAAAAAGTTGACGGTCTTCGCATGTATGTTGACGAAGAAAATCCGCTTTTCATGATAAGAAACTGTCCGAGATATCTTCCTAATCCCACTCCTTACGATATAGCATATGAAGCAGTGCTTACTTATTGGGCACTTCCTGAAGATATAAAGGCTTTCGCAGTTATTTATATTGACGAAGGACCTACATATCTCAATGTTCAGCAACAGCTTGATTACTGGGACGAGCTTCTTACGTGGACAGATGAATATGACACACCCGTTGTTGTTCAGTCTGAATGTTTCTGCACAAATAAAGAGCGTGACCCATTTACTCAGGAACAACTTTCAGAGATGTTCAAGAAACATGAATCTCTCATAGGCTTTGTTCAGGTTGAACTTTCAACAAACGGCGTCACAAATGAACATCTTGCAACAGATGCCGTAACAAACGATATGGGCGTTAATAAAAATATTCTTGCAAGAATGAAATCCTGCGTAAAAGCATGTGCGGAAAATGGCGGTCTGTTTATCTGGCAGGACATGGAATATATTTATCGTAAAAAATCATGCTATGTAAACCAGCTTTTAAAAGACAGAGAGCTTTATGATTTACTTAAAGCCAATACCGAAAATATTATCATAATGGATAAACACAACGGTCATGGCAGACATTTTTCTTCACAGTCAAATATTTTAGGTTGCTGGCTTGATGATGTGTGCGGAAACTGGGGTGTCAACCTTGAAAACTTCCTTTGGTATGAAGAAGGCTTTACTGAGTATGATAATAAAGGCTTAAAACCTAATGAGCCTGATTTTGTATATACTTCAAAATATCCGCCTGCTCTTTATGGCATCGACCTTATAGCCGATATTGTTGGCGGTGCAACAGTGTTTGCAATTGAAGGAACTTTTTCAAGAGGCGGCTTGTATCATTGGGTAAACGGAAATGTGGTTTTAACTCCCACTTTCTACGATGTTCTTTATCCTTTCTTCAGAATGGCTCTTGACGGTTCAATTCCTGACAAAGAAGAAGTGAAAGAAAACATAAAGGTTGCATATAAAATGAGTTTCCCAAATGCATACGCTTTAAACGGTAACGATGCACATATTCTTCAGGGGCTTTATTGCGATGCATTTACTTTCTTCCAGGAAAAATTCGATTTTGGCGATAATGTATATTTTGACTGTACAAAAACATGGGTGCCATCAACCGGCAGATATTATATAATTCCCATTCTTCCGATTTATTCAGAGCCTGAAGAAGTTTTACCTGACAGTTACATTCTTAATGACTTTAACTATTTCTTCAATTTCCTTTTCATAAATTCTGTTAAAGTGCGTTTCTTCAATAAACTTTACGAAGAAACATACAAAGGCAACGGAGTGTTGTTTGACATAAACGATTATATCTATGTTTTCAACAGTAACGAGAATAAAACAATCGACAGTGAGCAGACTGTTAATTACATTCTCCCCGAAAGCGGCAAAGAACTGAATGCAGAATTTACTGCTCACACTTACGCTGTTTTCAAAGAAGATGAAAATAAAATAGATATTGATTTATGTAACTTAAGGCTTGATACTGACGATGTATGTGCAGGCCGTGAGGGTGAAAATGAATTTATGATTTCTTACGCAACAGGCGGTAAGAGAAGCGATCCGAAAAATTTCAGAGAATCTGTAATTACTCTTTCAGGTTACGAAACAGAGCCCAAGGTTACAGCAACCGGTTCAAACAACGCAAAAATGAAAACAGAATTTGATGCAGAGTCAGGTACTCTTACAATTTCCGTCATTTCAAACGGTGAAGTGAGAATTACTGTTGAACAGGAGTGAAACAATGAAAAAAACTCTTATTGTAGTTGACATGCAGAACGATTTTATTGACATGGCTCTCGGCACAGAAGAAGCAGTCAAAATCGTGCCGAATGTTAAAGAAAAAATCGCACAGTATGTAAAAAACGGTGACGAAATAATTTTCACAAGAGACACACATACAGAAGATTATCTCAATACAACCGAAGGAAAGAAACTTCCTGTGGAGCATTGTATCAAAAATACAAAAGGTTGGGAAATTGCCGACGGTCTTTACGCTGAAGGTTCTAAAATAATCGATAAACCAAATTTCGGCTGGCCTCATTGGAATGAAGAAACTTTTGAAGAAGTTGAAATTATCGGTTTGTGTACAGATATCTGCGTAGTTTCAAATGCTTTGATTATCAAGGCTATGTTTCCTGATGCTGAAGTTAAGGTTGATAAAACATGTTGTGCAGGTGTCACTCCCGAAAGTCATGAAGCGGCGCTTAAGACAATGCAGATGTGTCAGATAGAAATTACAGAATAAATTTGGCGGTGAAACAGTATGTTTAATGCAGAAAAAGTAAAAAATCAGTGTGTGGAATGGATACGCAAATTTTTTGAAGAAAACGGACCCGGATGCAATGCGGTCGTAGGAATTTCAGGCGGTAAAGACAGTTCAATTGCGGCGGCTCTCTGCGTGGAAGCACTTGGTAAAGACAGAGTCATAGGCGTGCTTATGCCCCAGGGTGAACAACACGATATTGATATGGCATATCTTCTTGTTAACCATCTCGGAATAAAGCATTATGAAATAAACGTAAAAGATGCAATTGATTCTCTTCTTAAAAATATGCCTGAAGATTTGCCTGTTTCAGTGCAGACAAAAACAAATATTCCGCCGAGAGTGAGAATGACGACTCTCTATGCTGTAAGCCAGTCTGTAAACGGACGTGTTGTGAACACATGCAATTTGTCAGAAGACTGGGTTGGTTATTCAACACGTTACGGCGATGCGGCAGGAGATTTTTCACCCATGTCACATCTTACAGTTACTGAAGTAAAAGAAATCGGACGTCTTCTCGGTCTTCCTGAAGTGCTTGTTGAAAAAGTTCCTATTGACGGACTTTGCGGAAAAACAGACGAAGAAAATTTAGGCTTTACTTATGCTGAACTTGATGTTTATATCCGCACGGGTGAGATTGCAGATAAAGATAAAAAAGAATTGATTGACAGAAAGCATAAAATGAATCTTTTCAAACTTGAAATGATGCCTTCTTTCAAACCTGAATTTTAAAAGAAAAACCGTTGAATCCGAAAAAGATTCAACGGTTTTTTATATCATAATTTTAATGCGAAAATGTCGGTTGAAAATACTGTTTTAAGCAAAGTGAACCCGTATTTTCTGTAAAAGTTTCCGCCTTTTTTATTGCCTGAAAACATGGTAAGGCAAACGCCTTTTACTTTCTTTTCTTTTAAGTTTTCGCAAAGTGCATCCATTAACTTGTGCCCAAGCCCCATCCGCTGATATTCGGGCAGAATATCAATGTGCATATGAGCAGGGTATTCTTTTTTGAGCTTTGATTGAATAAAAGTTGAAAGAATTGCAACCATTCTGCAGTCAATTTCATATTTTTTAAATCTTGGGAGATATTCTTTTCTGAAAACTTTTTTGAAGTTATCGTAATTTTCAGCACAAAGAACGTAGCCTATTGCTCTGTCGTTTTCGTCGACTGCCACGAAGCAGTTATTGCCCTCTTTTTCAATAAAATAATCGCAATAAGTTGTAAGAATAAGATGTTGTTTTCTCTCACTCCATGTGCATGGACCTTCGCTGTTGCAGCATACAAAACGTACATCTTCCTTGTACTTTTCTTCGTATCGTTTTATTTCCATAATAAAATCCTTTGTTTTTACTTAAGATATTTTATAAGCAGAATTATTGCTGCAATTGCTGCTGCCACACCAAAGACCTTAAGAACTCTGTAAAATGCTTCGTAAACGTTTGTGGGCATTATCTGGAAAATTGCAAAACGTAATTTTTCTTTAACCTTTTTGCCCACTAAATTGCGGTATCTTCTGTCGTAAGTTTTAAAAGTACCGTCAGAGTTAAGAGAAATAATTCTCACACCTCTGTCAAGACCGGGGCCGTAAATATGAAAACCTGCGCCCTGTGTGTAACCTACGTCAACGCCTTTTACGAGACCGTTGAAAGAATTTATATGGTCGTGGCCGAAATAAATGCCTTTAACATCGCCTTTTTCTGCCATGGCGTCAAATTGTCCGCCATTTTCCATCGGGTCAGCAGGGGATTCTTTCATAAATCCCTCTTTGTTCACCTTGTCTTTATCAAGCACATACCATTTGCCTGCATGGTTTCGGAAGCCCTGCACAGCACCTTTTGTGCTTCTCTTCACTTCTTTTAAAAGTTCTGTCACTTCAGGCACGGGAATATGCTGGATAACAATTGACGGGATATATTTTCCTGTTTTTTCTTTGTATTCATCACGTGTTTTTCTGTACCATTCAATCTGGTTTTCATGCACGTGGTCGTAGCCTATTGTAAGGCTTGTGTGGCTGTCAATGCAGTAAAGAAGAAATACGATTTCGTCACCATTTTTTATTTCAATAACATGGTTTGCGCAACCGTCAACATTTTCTGCACTTTCACCGACAAAGTTGGGGATAGTTTTATATATCTCAAACTGTTCTTCATTTGAAACACCAACCTGTCTGTCATGGTTGCCGAAGCAGATTGTGAAAGGAACATTTCTTGAATGAGCAGGCTCTGTGATTTTATATAAAACATCATGAACTGTTTGTTTGTTGCCCTTGAAAGAAGCCCAGTTCCATATCTGGTCGCCTGAATATACAACCAAATCAGGCTTTTCTTCTTCCATGGCGGCATTCAGCAGGTTAAGCAAATCAGGGCTTACCTTTTTGCCCTCCTGAGTATCTGCCACCTGCATTATTTTAAATTCTTTGTTTTTAAATTCAAGTTGCATAGCGTTAATTCCTTATTCTTCAGTTTTCACGTTTGCACGTTTTTCTGCAATATAATCGTGAACATCGTCACGTAATTTGCCATGAAGCTTAAATTTTGTTCTGAAAACAACAAGTGAAATTACAAGCAGGATGGGAGGAATGCCGAAGCAGATAATTCCGATTGCCATTTTTGTAGGCTCGTTGAAAGTTTCAACTGCTTTCTGCTGAGTGTAATTCATAAGACCTAAACCTCCGAAAAGGAAAAGTGTCTGGAATGTATAAGCCATTTTCTGAAGAAAACCTTTCATGGAGAAAGTAATACTTTCGCTTCGTTTACCTGTTTTGAATTCGCCGTAGTCAACAATGTCTGAAAGGAAAATAGTCTGTCCTACAAACATTGAGCCGATGCCGATGCTTGCCAGTGCGTAGCTTATGTCCATTACAATAGTGATTTTAAGGATAGGTCCGAAAACAAACATAAGAA
>JAZSFV010000256.1:0-10315 GCA_045532395.1 Acutalibacteraceae bacterium | reverse complement strand
TAGTAGCTGCATTATCGCAGTAAACATAACGTTTTTCCATTTATATCAATCCTTTCGGAAAAATTCAAAAAAGAATACTATAATAATATAATATTTACTTTCAAGACAATTATATACTTTTTTTGTATTAAATGCAATAGTAATTGTTACAATATTTTATGCTTTGATGCCTCTGTAACTGCCATTTTGTCACATCGCTCATTTTCGGGGTGACCATTATGACCTTTAATCCAATTGAAAGTCACTTTGTGCATGTCTAAAAGCATGAGCATCTCTTCCCATAAATCAACATTCAATGCCGGTTTTTTATCTGCTTTTCGCCAGTTGTTTTTTTGCCAGGAATACACCCAACCTTTTGTCACACTATCGCAAACATACTTTGAATCAGTAAACAAATCAACTTCACAAGGTTCTTTTAATGCTTTCAAACCTGAAATAACTGCGATCATTTCCATTCTGTTATTTGTCGTTTCATGTTCGCCACCTGAAAGTTCTTTTTCAACACCATTGAATTTCAAAATAGTGCCCCATCCACCGGGCCCCGGATTGCCGGAGCATGCACCATCAGTAAACATTTCGATTTTCTTCATTTTCCTAATTCCTTATCTTTTTTATATGCGGCTTCAATTGCATTAAAAACAACATCATTCATTTCGCTCGAGATTCCAAAACAACCATTTTTAATTGTTTCAATAACAGTCTCTGTCACAACATCGAGCGAATCTTTTTTAGTAAAACCATATTTCACGCCAACTCTCGCAAGTGCATCTGCAAACAAATAAGAATACGCCGGAGAACAGCCCGCAATTGCAGAATAAACTGAAAACTTTTCTTCATTCACTTCTACACACTCGCCAAAAGATTTGAGAACTTTTTCAGCAAAAACTATTTGTTCATCAGTCACATTTTCTGAAACCGCAAAACCTGATACAGCCTTACCTGCAATTGCATTAATATTCGGCATCACACGTACGATTTTCCCGCTGAATCCCATATAATTCTGAAGTTTTTCAATCGACTGCCCTGCAGCAATACTTATGACAAGTGAATTTGCTTTACGCAAATCCTGACCAATTGAGTCGAGTAAGCATTGTAAAGCATTTGGCTTTACAGCCAGAACTATACTTTCACAGTTTTCAACAAGCTGATTATTATTCTCGAAAACAGTAATTGACAATTTATCAGCAACAATTTTAACTTTTTCCGTATCTGTATCGTATACGCCGATTTCTTCAGGTATAAAACTACCTGAACTGATCATACCGGAAATAATTGCCTGCGCCATATTTCCGCATCCGATAAATCCGATTTTTTTCACAACTTATCACCCTTTATTTCAATAGCTTTTCTCTTAACGACAGAATATCAGAAACTTCATCGGTAAGAGAATAAAAAAAGTCCGATGTAAACTCATTCTTTAAAAGTAACTTCCCGGCTTTATACACAGCTTTTTCAAACTTTTTATTTAATTTTATTTCATCATATAGTAAAGGACAAACACCTGATGCTCTCGGGTCATCAATAATATACAATTTGCCTTCAAATATTATAGGCACGAGTGGAAAAATCCTGCACGATATCGGTCTCATTGCCCTGTTACATCTGCCGGAACAAACAAGAAGTTTATTGCCTTTGTTATCGTTAATGACCTTGAAATCATTATTTTCTTTATACAAATCTTCTTCTCCGGGAAAAAGAATCATTCCTGTAGTGCTATCACCTTTACAACATTCACCGTTACAGAGTTTTCCGCAGTCCATATCCAGTGGTGTAACATCTTCTAATACCCTGTAAACTTTATTGATTACTTTATCTAATGTCATAAATTCTCACCATTATATTTTCTTTTTAGTATAACTCACTCAGGATAAAAAGTCAAACCGAAAAAATATTTGACACAAATATAAAAAATGATTATAATTAGCGAGAGGTGATA
The DNA here is from genome assembly GCA_045532395.1 of Acutalibacteraceae bacterium. Classification (GTDB taxonomy): domain Bacteria; phylum Bacillota; class Clostridia; order Oscillospirales; family Acutalibacteraceae; genus SIG575. The sequence goes on along the minus strand of JAZSFV010000256.1, from coordinate 8,379 downwards.
ATATGAGCAAAAACAAAAACAAGTATGCACTTTACACAACACTGAAATTGGTATATTCTGCGCTTTATCTTGCATTATCAATAGTTTTGCCGACTGTAATAAGTATGGGTAGCCAGAAGCTCGGACAAACATTACTCCCCATGCATATCCCTGTGATGCTTTGTGGTTTCACGTGCGGAGCTCCTTATGGCATGGCAATAGGTTTTATTGCACCACTGCTTAAATGTATTCTTACCGGTTTACCGCAAATGAATACAGCAATCGCAATGGCTTTTGAATTAGCAGCTTATGGCCTTACATGCGGTTTATTATACAAAATTTTTCCTAAGAAAATGTCTTACATATACCCTACCCTGATTATATCTATGATTTTGGGTCGCGTTTTGAATGCAATAATACACTACTTGTTGTCTGTAAGTAATGATAATGAATTTATTTTAAAATCATTTATTACTTTAACAACAATCAACGCCGTACCCGGAATTATCATACAACTGGCAATAATCCCTCTCGTAATTTTAGCATTAAGAAAGACGAAGTTTATGCTCAATGAATAATATAATCATAGAAAAAATCGATAACCTTTTAAACACACGGGATAAATTAATAATTGCCATCGACGGAAAGAGTACATCAGGAAAAACTACTCTTGCAAATAAACTGCTTGAACTCTATGACTGTAACGTATTTCATATTGATGATTTCTACCTGCCATTCGAATTAAGAACACAACACAGAATGGACGAAATTGGCGGAAACATCCATTTTGAACGTTTAACAGACGAAGTGATTAATAATTTAAGTAGTGAAAATAGTTTTAAATATGGTGTTTTCGATTGTAGTGAAGGTAAAATCACTCACTATGTAAAAACAGAACCCAAAAGAATCAACATAATTGAAGGCGTTTACTGTATGCATCCGTGCATAAAAAATATTTATAATCTCAGGATATTCCTTGAAATTTCAGAAGATAAGCAGATTTTGCGATTAAAGCAACGCAATCCGGAAAAATTTGAGCAATTTATTAATCAATGGATTCCAAGAGAAAACAAATATTTCAATTCAATCAATTTAAGTGATGATTATGATCTGATAATTAATACAGATTCTATTTAAAGTTTTTTATATTTTTTTGAAATTACTATTGATTTTTTATACGATATAAATTATAATATATTAGTAATTTCGCCGGAATGATGGAATTGGCAGACGTGCTGGACTCAAAATCCAGTGGTAGCGATACCGTGCGGGTTCGACCCCCGCTTCCGGCACCAAAAAGCCCTTATCTGACAAAGATAAGGGCTTTTTTATATCTGATTATGTTTTTACAAATTTTCATTATATTTTTCAGCCTGCAGTCTAAACATTTCAGCGTATTTTCCATCAAGTAACATCAGTTCATCGTGACTACCGCTTTCAATTACCCGACCTTTTTCCATCATGAAAATTCTGTCAGCATGACGTGTTGTCGAAAGCCTGTGAGAAATGAAAATAACAGTTTTTTCTTTTGATGCCTGCATCATTGTCTGATTCAATTCATATTCAGACAGTGGGTCGAGATTTGCCGACGGTTCATCTAAAATTATATAAGGACATTTTTTATAAAATGCTCTTGCTATGGCAATTTTCTGTTGTTCTCCGCCTGAAAGCATCATGCCGCTATCATCAAATTCGCGAAGCAAAACAGTATCAAGACCATTTGGCAATTCTTTATTGAACCCCGCAGCTTCCAGTGCCTTAACCACCCTGTATTTATCATAATCCTTTTCAAGAGCAACATTTTCACCAACTGTTGCAGAGAAAATCTGAAAATCCTGAAAAACGGCCGAAAAACGATTTCTATGCGATTTGATGGTCTCTTGTCTTATATCAAGTGAGCCTATCTCAATTGAGCCTTCTGTAACATCATACAAACGTAAAAGAAGATTAGTTAATGTTGTTTTCCCTGCTCCGTTATAGCCGACCAATGCTATCTTTTCATAAGGTTTTATTTCAATATTAATGTTTTCAAGTGCATTATTTTCGGCACCATCATACCTGAAAAAAGCATTTTTTATAGATATTGTTTCAGGTTTATCACATGAAGCTACATGATTTCCATCAACCATTGCGGAATCAGTATTTAAGAAAATACGGTATTTTTCGATCATTTTAGAACGTTCGGTAAAATTTCTTATTGAATATACAGTAAGATAAAGAATTGATGCACCAATCTGTACCGCACCATTAAATGCTGCGATAAAATCACCTGAATTCAGTTTTCCTGTAACCAAAGTCTGATATCCGATATATGCCGTGAGAGCAAGCATAAAACCAATTACCTGAATACCTGACTCCTGAAAAAAGAAACCCCATTCAATTTTTTTCAGAAAACGACGTTCTGTTTTATACGTTTCTTCAACACTTTCATCAAATCTTTTTAAAAGTAGTTTTTTAATTCCGCTTGTTCTTATCTCACCTGCATAATCCTGAAGATAGAATAAGCGGGCGAAATAGTCACTTTTACGCTCATTTTCAATAATTGCTTCTCGACGTTTCATCTGAAGTTTTCCAAGATATTTTCCAAGAGGAATAAAGCCCAAGACAAAGATAAGAACAATAACCAGACAAACAGGGTCAATAGTCAGAATGATAGTGCCGATTGAAACGAACGAAATAATTTCAGCTATATAGTACTTCACGTGGCTGAGAAAATACTGTATACTCTCAGATGAAGTCTGTACAGTTAAAATAAAATCACTGTAAAATGCCGGATTATCATATTTAGCCAAATCGAGCTCAATCGCCTTCTTATACAGTTTTGAGTGGATTTTAAGATACAATTTTTCACGTTCTTTGTGTGCATATAACTCATAAAACACACTGGAATAAATATCCGCAAACAACATAACCCCAACCATTAAGGCAACTGTAAGAATAATCTTTTTGGTATCTGCACCTGCCTGCACCTGATCGATTACATATTTAATTCCGATAACGGATATAAGTTTACCCGGCAACATTGTAATAATCTGTTCAAAAAGTTCTCCTAAAACAAGCCATGGGGAAACTGAAAAAATGAGTTTCATCATATACCATGTGTTCGAAAGGATGCCATATTCTTTTTTATCCTTTTTCCTCATGTAACATCAACCTCCTCACTATAGTTAGAGGCCTGCATATTAAACATTTCAGCATAAATGCCACCCCTATCCATCAGTTCCTCATGGGTACCTGATTCAAGCACAGTTCCATTCCCAAAGACAAAAATTTTATTTGATAAAACAGCACTTGAGAGTCTGTGAGAAATAAAAATTACACTTTTCTTTTCAGTCTCTGCAATTATACTTTCATACATTTTGTACTCAGCAATCGGATCGAGAGCTGAAGAAGGTTCATCAAGAATTGCAAGGTCATATTCTTTAGCGAACATTCTTGCAGCAGCAATTTTCTGCTGTTCACCACCTGAAAGACCAGTGCCTTTATCGTCAAATTCACGTGTGATTACAGTTTTACCTTTTTGCGGCAATGTTTTTACTTTATCATATACACCGCTCTTTTTTAGTGAAGATTTTGAAAGAATTTCATCACTATTTTCTTTAACTTCATGACATAAAACATTTTCATCAACAGACAAAGCATAAACTTTATAATTCTGAAATACTGTTGCAAGACGTTTTCTCAAGGAATTTACATCATATTCTGTAACATTGACGCCATTGTATAAAATCTCACCTTCAGTCGCATCATAAAAGCGAAGTAAAAGCTTAACAAATGTTGTTTTTCCTGCACCGTTATGACCTACAATAGCCACCTTATCATCTTTGCATATTTTAAGTGATACGTTTTCGAGTGAATATTTATCAGATGACGGGTATTTAAAAGAAACATTTTTAAATTCAATCGACTTAAATTCATCGGCAATTTTTTCTCCGTCAGAAACTATGGGTTCAAAATCAAAAAACTCTTTCAGATAACTAAAATATAGAGAAATTTTCTGAATCTCAGAAGCGCCTGAAATACACTCATTAATAACAGATTTCAAATTATTCACAGCAGTCATAACAACAGAAAAATCAGAAACGGTAAGATTTCTTTTAACTATAAATCGATAACAAGTGTAAAGATATGTAGCAGCAATAGGTAACGATTCACTGAAAGAGCTTGCCATAAATTCAATAATAGCAACTTTTATGCCATATTTTTTGATTATAGCACAGTTCTTTTCTACAGCATTTTTCATTTTTTGATACATTACAGCAAAAATACCTGAGGTGCGCATATCTTTTGAATAATCACGCAAAAAAACTACTCGTTGAACATAAGATTTTTCACGTTTATTCGGTGTCATTTCTTTATCTTTTTTAAGTTCAAGTTTGTTTTTGACACCAAGAACAAACAGTACCAATACGAGCATCAGCATCACAAGCAAAAGTTTTGCATCAACAGAAACAATATAAAACAAAAGAAAAGCACCGGTAATAACATTTGAAATAAATTTTGCAATATAAAAACAGAAATCTGCATATTTTCTGCTTGTAATAATTTCCGTTGCTCTTGTGTACTTATCATAAAATTCAGGATTTTCATAGCACTCAATATCAACCCTGGCTGCTTGTCTGAAAATTTTCTTATTAAGAGAATGGTACACTTTTCTATGGCAGAGTGTAATGTAATAATCTCCAAACATCTCAAGAGCCTTTGCAACTATTCCTGAAGCAACAAAAATCCCAACCATTATCATATATTCTTTATATGAACTTTTCCGTTCAATAAGCCCAAGTAATACACGTAAAAACAAAATCTGCTGAATAAAATTTGCAAAAAACCAATAAGCCGTCTGCGTCAGTGTCATCATAGGAATCGCCATTGGCGAAGCTTCAGACACTGTACGGACAGCATAAAAAACATCTTTTACTGTTTTAAAATATTTTATATTATCTTTGATTTTATTTTTCATAAATACACCACGAGTTTATCTGTCAAAAATTTTATCGTAATATGCTTCAATTACAATATTTCTGTCATAATTATCTTCTACGAATTTTCTTCCTTTTTTACCCATTTTCACTTTGTCTTCATAAGGCATTTCAACAAATTCTTTGAGCGCACGCACTAAATCATCAACATCCTTAACGTTAAAACCAATACCGGTTTCACCGTCAATGTAAGTTTCCTTACAACCTGTAACACGTGTGGCAAGAACAGGTCTTGAACATGCAGAACCTTCGAGAAGCACGTTAGCAATACCTTCATGATATGACGGGAGAATATTTGCCCAACCTTGCTTAACATAAGGATGAATATCATTCTGAGAACCATGGTATTTAATTATCCCTTTTTCATCAAGTTCTTTAATAAGATCAGGACTCACATCTTCTTCAAGAGGTCCGATAACATCGAAAATCACGTCAGGATATTCTTCTTTTATAATCTTTGCTGCATCAAAAAGTTCAAATGCACCTTTATCACGCATTACCCTGCTGACAAAAACAATCCTTATAGGAGATTTCTCTTCGGGATACTCTTCAGCACAATGGTATACAAGATTAACACCAGAACCGGGAATTATAGAACTATTATTATCGTTAATTATTCCTGCATTTTTGAACAAGTCATAGTTTGGTTGATTCTGAAAAAATGTATGATGATTTTTTCTGAGACCTGCTTTGTAAAGCATCATTGTGAGTTTACTGAGAAGTCCACCATTTGCAATCGAAGTTCCAAGCCCAGTAACATTTGAAATACATTTATTTTTTGTCAGACCACATGCAAGGCTTCCGTAAATGTTTGCCTTGATTGTATATGTAAGAACTGCATCAGGTTTAAGCTTTTTCAGGGTTTTTATATAAGAAATAATCAATTTAAGGTCTTTGATAGGATTCATACCTCTTCTGTCTACTTCTGTAGGAATAATTTTGCAACCCATTTCTTCGAAAAGCCTGTTGTCATCGCTTTCAGAAATAGCAAGATATACTTCATTACCGTCATCAATGAGTCTCTGCATGAGTTCTCTGCGGTAATAATATAAGCCTGTGAAACCATGTGCCAAAAATAATATTTTTTTCATAAAAACAGTCCTTTAAATGATTTAATAATTAATTTTAACATTAAAAAATTTTTGTGTCAACACGCACTTTTCTTGACAATATTACAGATATATTTTATACTGAATTATCAGTATTCAGGGGTTGAATAAGAATGTCAAATAAAAAGATGAACGAGTTTTTATCGAACAACATCATTAAAACTATATGTACATTCACCAAATGGATTTTTATTTCAGTAATTATCGGAATTGTTGTTGGCATAGCGGGAAGTCTGTTTCATCATGCAACAGATTTCGTTAACGAATTAAGACATAAATATTCATGGCTTATTTACCTTTTACCTATCAGTGGTCTCATAATAGTATTACTATATCGACTTTGCAAAATGGAAAAGGACAAAGGAACAAACGATGTCTTACTTGCAGTGAGGGAAAATAAAAAGTTGTCAATTTTCATGGCACCGCTAATTTTTATAACAAGCACTATCACTCATCTTTTCGGTGGATCAGCAGGCAGAGAAGGTGCCGCCCTTCAGATAGGTGGTTCAATTGCACAGAATTTAGGCAAACTGTTCAGACTTGATGATAATGACAAAAAAACAATTACAATGTGCGGCATGAGCGGTGCATTTGCAGCAGTTTTCGGAACTCCGATAACTGCAACAGTATTCGCTATTGAAATTGCAACAGTTGGTAATATGTATTTCCCCGCTCTTCTTCCATGTGCAGTTTCAGCAATTGTCGGAAGTAAAGTCTCATTGCTTATGGGGATATCACCAATAAGTTTCAACATATCAGGTGCCCCGGATTTTGAATTAATACCACTTCTTAAAATTTCATTATTAGTCATACTCACAGCAATATTGAGTATAGTTTTCTGTAAAACGTTACACATAAGCGAGAAAATCTACTCCAGATTTTTATCGAATAAGTATTTAAGAATTGCAGTTGCAGGCACATTAGTAGTTATCCTTACATTGATTGTCGGAACATATGACTACAATGGTACCGGAATGGATATTGTTTATAAAGCATTTTCCGGTGAAACAAAAAATGAAGCATTTATTTTGAAAATACTTTTCACTGCGGTTACATTAGGCGGCGGATATAAGGGCGGTGAAATTGTACCGGTTTTGTTTACAGGTGCAACTTTCGGTAATACATTCGGAAGAATTTTAAAACTTTCACCTTCTTTCAGCGCCGGCATCGGTGTTATTTCACTTTTCTGCGGTGTAACAAACTGTCCTGTTACTTCGATTGTTTTAAGTGTTGAACTTTTCGGTGGCGAAGGTTTTATCTATTTCATGCTCTCTTGTGCGTTAAGTTACATGCTTTCAGGATATCACAGTTTGTATGGCGAGCAAAAAATACTACATTCAAAGCTTAAACTTGAATTAATCGACAAAAAAGCGCAATAATTAGTTATAAAATCATTGAAATCAACGATATAATGTGGTATCATTTATAAAAAGCACAGAAAGTAGATGATATTTATGAAAAAATTTCCTGTTGCACTTCAACTTTATTCTGTAAGAGATAATATGGCAGAAGATTTTGAAGGCACACTTAAAAAAGTAAAAGAATTAGGTTTCGATGGCGTTGAATTTGCAGGTCTTTTCGATAAAACTCCTGCTGAAGTAAAAAAACTTGTAAACGAAATCGGACTTACTCCTATTTCAGCTCACGTTCCCTTTGCTGACATGGTAAACGATACCGAAAACGTACTTTCAGGTTATGCTGAAATCGGTTGTAAATTCGTTGTTGTACCTTATATGACAGAAGAATACCGTCCCGGTGCTGAAAAATTCGATGAACTTATTGAAGGCATTAAGAAAATCGGTGCAAAAGCACGTGAACTCGGCATGACACTTCTTTATCACAACCATGACTTCGAATTTGTTAAAATTGGTGATGAATATGGCCTTGATGTTCTCTATGCATCAGTTGACGCAGAGATTTTCAAGACAGAGCTTGACACATGCTGGGTAAATGTTGGTGGCGAAAATCCTGCGGAATATATTCTCAAATATTCTGGCAGAAGCCCTGTAGTTCATCTTAAAGACTTTGTTATCAATGGTGAACAGAAGGGCAGTCTCTACAAACTTATAGGCATAGATGATGAAGAAGCATCAGACAATTCAGAAGAAGGATTTGCTTTCAGACCAGTTGGTTACGGTTGTCAGGATTTCAAAGCAATTCTTGAAGCAAGCGAAAAAGCAGGTGCTGAATGGGTTGTTGTTGAACAGGACGAAGCTACAATGGGCAAAACACCAATTGAAAGCGCTGAAATGAGCCGCAATTATCTTAAAGATAATTTTGGTATATAATTTTAATACTTATTAAAAGTGAGG
>JAZSFV010000018.1:0-9996 GCA_045532395.1 Acutalibacteraceae bacterium | reverse complement strand
TTACAAAGCACCAAATCCCAGTACAGTTCAGCTGCACTGGGTTTGATAGTTAAAAGCTGATTAAATACATTTTCAGCTTTATCATACTCACTATGTAATAAATAATTATTACCTCTATCGTAAAGTATACGTTCACTTTCTTCGGTAAACAAAGGTAAGGCTTGTTTTGTGCCGCAATATTCACATATAACTATACCGTTTTGAGAGTCTACCGTGGTTTGCCCACCGCAAATTTTACATTTATATGTCATTCTTTACACCTCTTAATCTAAACTAATCCAGATAGCCGGTCTGACACCTTTGTCTCTAACAATCTGATCGCCGATAGTTTTTACCCAACCTCTGAATGTTGCATACATGATGCCGTCTTCGGAGGAAGTACGAGTCCACCATTCGTCGGTTGTTTTGAAGGTGATTTTTTCGCTATTAACAAGTTCAACCATTTCATCTAAAGAGAACAGGAAAATCTTATCTTCAACACTGCCGGTATTGGTAGCAAGAATCTGATCTTTCTGTGCATCAGAGAAACTGTTGAAAAACTCTTCATTGAGCCATGCTCTCAAATAGGAAGTCTCCCAAGTGACCTTCTTGATTTCATCGTGGAAGGGTTTTTCTGCGATTGGCTCATTAGTGATCAGGAGCATCTTGTTTTTCTCTGTTCTGAGAATCTTCCAAGCAATAGGTTTGCTGTTATATGTACCAAAATAAAGAATGTCGCCCTCAGACAAGCGGTTATAAATCTGCTCAACACGAAGTTTGCTGTCTTTGTGATCACCCAAAGCGGTATAGATGTTAATTGCTTCAGAGTACTTACCGGCATTGAAGAGTTCCTCGGCCTCGTCGTATTGATTGTCCAGCAGAGTAATTCTGATTTCTTCAATCTTTGCCTTGCTGTCGCGATGGTCACCCAGTTCAGTAAATGCAGCGGTAGCTTCATCGTATTTTCCTGCTTTTAACAGTTCGAGAGCTGCATCATATTTTTGGTCAAGAAGGATAATCTTAATCTCTTCGATTTTTGCCTCGCTATCACGATAACTACCAAGATTGGTGAAAACAGCGGTAGCTTCATCGTATTTTTCAGCTTCTAAGAATGCAATAGCATCATTATATTTTACTTGAGGAACAACAATAAAACATACAGAAAGTGTAATAAGGAACAATGCCAACATAACACAAACACCTGCAAAAGCAAGACCAAGACCGTTATCGCTCTTTTGTGCTTTTGCTGCAACCGGATCTTTAACACCTTTGTACATCTTGCATTGATCATTACGTTTTTTGAGCAATTTCGCAGCCTTAGCGCAAAGAAGTTGTGCGTTTTCGGTATTTGATGCATTGTCAACTAGTTCATCGATAACAGCATCCAACTCATTTTCAATTTCTGCTAACTTAGAGTGACTCATCTGATCACTGAATCTAACATCTTCGGCAAGTTCTTTGATTTTCTTTGCAAGGTCAGCATCATCTGTTTCAATAGAATCCAACTTCAATTTAAGTTGCTTTATGAAAATAACTTTTTCTGCCGTATATTGTTCGGATTTATCAATTCTTCCGGCCGCAGCATAAAGCGATAAAATAATTATCGCAAATACTGAACCTACCACCAAATTGATGATAAGTGCCGGTAAATAAGAAAGCGGGAATGAAATCATTTCCCAAACAGACAGTGCTGTTTGCAGAACAAAATAGGTCCATGCTACTTTCACAGCAGGTAAATTCAGAAATTTATCCTCTTGAACAGGTTTTCCAAAATATAAACCTAAAACCAAAGCCATGGTTACCAATGCAAATAACGCAAAGAAATAGCCAAGCCAGAATACAACCGTATGTGCAAGTGGAGCTAAAAATACAACAACATTAAAAATACCAAAAAATATAAATGCAGCAAAAAGGCTCATGCCTTGTCCTTTTGATAATTTCATACCGAACCCTCCATTAAAGCTGACTTAAGAGATTTGCCTTTGCGGTAGCGAACTCTTCTTCGGATAAAGCACCCATCTCTTTCATCAACATAAGTTTTTCAAGTTTTTGTTTGAAATCGGCCATGCTATCTGTCTGAGGAGTGGCAGGAGCAGTTGCAGAATTCATCGCATCATTCATCATGCCACCGACCATACCTCCAACGGCACCGCCAACACCGGCCATAGTTCCAAATCCGACACCCATGTTGGTAAACTCACCGACAGCTTCATTTTGAGCAACTTGCTCGGCAACATCAAAGCCTCGCTCTTGTTGGTAGGTGTAGCCTTCCTGCGCACGTTTCTGCGCAATGGCTTGAGATTCAATAACTGTTTTCTGTGCTTCAGTCTGAGCGTGGATAATATCAGTTTGTTGTTTTAATTTGGCTTCAGCAACATCGGAATACTGACGGATATGGATATCCTTGAATTTTTCATATGCGGATTCGCCTTCGGGTTTTTGAATAGTTGTTACAAAGAATTTTTCAAGAGAAATACCATACTCCTTAAAATCAGGAATTAACATACTATGCAAATCGCCCGAAAATTCCGCCATATGAGAGTCTGCTTCGAAAATAGAATAAGCAGCATTTTGCATTGCATCAGCAATATATGGCTTAACTTTTGACATTAAGAAAGAACGAAACTTTTGAACTAAGCTTTCTTGTGTCAAAACTGTTTCTGTACCAACAATATTAACAAGCAACTTTTTAGAATCGCAAACAGACAAAACCATTTCGCCGGATGCGCCAATTTGCAACGGGAATTTATAAGTAGGATCCATATACTGAACCTGAGAATCTGTTCCCCATTTAATAGCCATCTGATGAGCCTTGTTTATAAAATAAACTTCACAATGGAATGGTGTTCTGCCACCGGTAGGAATGTTGAGAAAATGTCTGAGAATTGGAATGTTATCGGTCTTTAGGGAATATTTGCCGGCTTCGAACAAATCAAGTGCCTGACCATTTTTAAAGAATACCGCTTCCTGATTCTCATGGACAATGAGTTGACTCATTGTATTGAAGTCAGTTTTTTTGTGTCTCCAAACGAAAGTAGTATTGTCGCCTTCATATTTGATGATGTTTACAAGTGCCATTTTCAAACCTCCATATAAACAAAAAGTGCGACCACCGAAGCAGTCGCACAAAAAAGCAAACTCCGATAGTCGCCAAACTATATCGATATGAAAAACACCTAAATGCTCACACCGATGGAATTTGCTTTTTATCAAATTCATAGTCTAAGCATAAAAAGGGTATACTACCCCATATATAAGTGTTTTTCGATTTTCAAGTATCATTATAATTTGGCAATATACATTGTACTACAATTCAACATTATTCGCAAGTACATTTAAATAATTGTTGAAGAAAATCAGCAGTTGTTGTCGAATAAATTTTCTCGAATAATGTGTCTGTATTTTTTTGTAAGAAAAGAGATGCTTTTTACGATGAGTTTGCACCAACAGATCTAAACAAAGTTACTGTCATTGTTTCAATAATTCTTGCGGCATTTGATGCAGACGGAGTTATTTCAGATACAGAAAGGAAGTTTGCAGCTGATGTTCTCGGAATCACGGTTAAAAATGTAAACGAGTTTGTTGATCAATATGATAGCGAAAAAGCAGAGCTTGTAGACAATATTGCCGACTCCGCAGATGTTGACACATTTGCAGCTGTCGCTACTCTCGCTTGTGCAGCTGCAGCGTGCGACGGAAAAATCAATCCCAGCGAAGAAGCATATATCAAAAATCTTTTTCCTAAAAAATCATAAAAATGTAAATTTATCACACTTGTTGTGATAATGGGACTTATCGGTGCAGGTAACAACTCCATGGTTGGTATGACAGTTGCTTGCGCAGTTGCAGTTCAGGAAGCAATGAGCAAATAAGAACCCGAAATGCTACGCATTTCAGAACCTTGTTACTCGCAAGGCTCGCAATAATTTTGCTACAATTTATAAAACAACAAAAGCCTTGTTCTTCGGAATAAGGTTTCTTTTTTCATAATGGTAAAAACAAACAAAAATTCAAAAATGACATCTTGTAAATTATACAGAACTGTGATAAACTAAACTCATATAGTGAAGTTTTGAGGAGGTATATTCAAAATGAAACTTACCAAACGGATTTTCAGTTCAGTGATGGCTCTTCTTATCGCTTTCTCTGTTTTTTCTGTTGGTTTTACAACAGTAGCTTCAGCTGAAGATGGAGCGTTTTTCGAAGAAATAGTTTTAAAGCCTATTGATCGTCCCGTTGTGTCTTTTTCATGTACTACCATTACAAGAGTTGCAAAAGCAGCAAACTCAATGGAACCGGGCAACAAAATAGTCAAAGCGACTCCTTCAGGCGTGCCTGAACTTTCCGGTTCTTATGCGTCTCAGGCTTATGCAGGTGAAACTCCGTCCGCAACAAAAATTACATTCAAGGCGGAATCTGCAGATGTTACTCCGACCAAAATTTCATGCAGTAATGAGTCAGTTGTGCTTTCAGACCTTGCTTATAATAATTCAACAGGTGCATACACTTGCGAAGTGAAAAGCGGTGCTGCAGATGCAGGTTCTGCAATCGTTTTTACTATTGATTATACATGGACAGACGGCAATACATATCAGGAAAAATGCGTAACTTTTGTTGAGGGAATTGCAAACGGGGGTTCTTTTGCGGAAGCAAAGTGTGATATTACAAGCCGTACAAGTTTGTTCGAGAGATATGTTGCTCAAGCTTCTGCAAACACCCGAGTTCTTGGTCGTGGTGTTTATTATGAACAACCTGCTGGAATATCATCAAACCCTGAACATCCGTATCGTTCATACGGTGTATACAATCCTGCCACAGGTCAGTTTATAGAAAACGTTGCATCAGGTTATAATACATCAATTTACAAAGATGACCATACTGAAGATGTTTGGATATGGAGAGATCAGACTGTTGAATTCTTCGCTACAGATACAGCGATTGCTCATATTTACATTGATTCATCTTCTACAACAAAACTCAGTGATTTAGGTCTTCGTATCAATATAAATGTTGGTGAACTTATAGATACAGGTAAGTCTGTGCCTTATACTGCCATTGCAGATACGTGGGTTTCAACGGGCACTAATATAAAAACTGCAGTAACCACAAACAACTCAACTGCCCAGAATACCCTTGGCATTACAATTCCTGCAAAAAAAGAACAGGGTGTAACGCAGTTCGAAAAGGGAGCACCTTTGGCAACTGTTACAAAGGGCGTAGGTTCTTTTAAAGAACTTTATACATACCGTCTTACAGGTTCGGTTTCTGAAATTGTTGATGGTTCTTCATATACCGTCACATCTAAATACTATTCATATATGTTTAATGACGGCTTGCTTGGGTACAACCTGACTTCTTCAGCTACAGTTCCCACAGCGATGGTTTTCCATGTTGTTGATAAAGGTGCACTGCGCGACCTTGTGGACTATGTTATGACCAGCGACCCGACAACACCTTCAACACGTACACAGCAGAAAGGCGCTGACCCTCAGGCATGGTATTATCGTTCAGGTTTCTCACAGTTCCAGACTGCATACACAGACGCATTGCGTGTGCTTAACAATCCTAAAGCAACACAGTCTGAAATTGATTCAGCAACAAAATCACTTCAGACAATGTATAACAACCTTCAGCTCAAGACTGCTGATTACTCACGCGTAAATGAACTTTATGATTTGGCAGATGAAATTATTAAAAATGAAGACACATACGCACCTGAAGATATTGCTGTTATAAAAGAAGCTCAGGTCATGGTAACAAAGAGTTACTCGATTCTCTATCAGGGTGCAGTTGATACAATGGCCCGTAATCTTCAGAAAGCAATTGACAACGCTAACCCGTCAGGTGCTGATTATAAAGAAATTTATGAATTAAAGGTTCAGTTCGAAGAACTGGATAAAAACGACTACGAACCTGATTCATGGCAGGCGGTTGAAGATGCGTTAAATGCAGTGGATTATACAAAGTCTGTGCTTGAGCAGGACGATGTTGATGCAATGGCTCAGGTAATCAAAGAAGCATTTGAAAATCTCGTATTAATTCCTGCTGATTTTACATCTCTTGAGTCGAAATTGGTCCAGGCAAAAGAAATTAACCGGACACTTTATGCTAATAGCTCGATTCTTATTACACCCATTGAAGATGCAGAGTTTGCACTTGCAGATAATGAAGTTAATCCCTGGGGAAAAGCCAGACAGAACGAAGTGGACGGACTTGTAAAAGCACTCGATGATGCAATCAATGCTCTAGTTCCCAATGCTGCAGACAAAGCAGCTCTCAAGAATGCAATTGATGAGGAAATTCCCGGTGAACTTGAATATTATAATCAGGATATTCTTTCAGAGTATAACAATCTCTTGGCAGAGGGTACGGAAATGTACAATGACGATACTCTCACGGTTCTTGATCAGGCGGAAATTGATGAAATGACTGCGGTGATTACTTCAAAATATGCTGAGCTTATGGAATCATACGATGATTCATGCAGACATCCTTCGCTTAACGAAGCGGTGGTTGAAAACGAAGTAGCACCCGGTTGTGAAACTGCAGGCTCATACGATGTTGTAATTTATTGCTCAGATTGTGGTGAAGAAGTAACACGCGAAACAATTCCTGTTGACGCTCTCGGACATACAGAAGCAGAAGACGCGGTTGAAGAAAACAGAGTTGACCCGACTTGTACTGAAAAAGGTTCATACGATGTAGTCTTTTACTGTGATGTTTGCGGGGAAGAACTCAGAAGATTCCCGATTGCTATCAAAGCTCTCGGTCATACACCGGCAGAAGCTGTTGAGAAAAACAGAGCAGAAGCTGACTGTGTAAATGCAGGTTCATATGATATGGTTGTTTACTGTTCGGTTTGTGGCGAAGAACTTTCTTGTGAATCATTCGAAATTGAAGCACTTGGTCACGAAGAAGCAGAACCTGTTGAAGAAAACAGAATTGAGGCAACATTTGACAGCCCCGGTTCTTATGATTCGGTTGTATACTGTAAAGTATGCGGTGAAGAACTCTCACGTGAAACTGTTGAGATTTCTCAGCTCAACGGCTACTTCAAAGCAACAGAGGGCACAACAACTGTCATCGACGAAGAATTAGGCTACATCTACGGCCTTGATATCGGACTTTCAGACCTGGAAGGCTATGTTGAATATTCTGAAAATGTAACAGTGGAAATTACTGATGGCGTAGGTACAGGCTCGGAAGTTATCACATATCTCAATGGAGAAGTGTGGGAAACTTATATGATCGTTATTTTTGGCGATTTGAATGGTGATGGCGTTTTAGATATTTATGACGCATCAATTCTTGCAGCAATTGTGAATGGCGATATGGAGCTTGAAGAAGGCGATGTAATTCTCTTTGCATCAGACCTTAACGGGGACACTGCAATTGACATTTATGACCTTGCAATTCTTAACGCAGTTGTAAATGGTGAAACAGAAATTGCACAGACACCTTTTGTCTGACAAGTAAATTTAAACCTCCGGTTATGCCGGAGGTTTTGCTTTTGCGGAGACTTTTACAGAATATTACATTTTGCGGTCAGTTTATTACATTTGCTTTGACAAAAACAATATAAGGTGGTAGACTTTTAATCACAGACAAGAATATGTTTGCTAAAAACGAAAAAATAAGCAGTATTTCTGTTGCAAAAACAAATCTGTTGTGATACAATTAATTGATAATTGTGTCAGATGTTTCTGTTACAATGGAATGTACATAGTTTTTAATGGTTTAGCGGAGGAGATATGGCTTATTATATAGGACAGGCAGTAGGTATTTTGGTTGCGATTGGTGCAGTCGTTAATTTGCAGCTTAAGAAAAAGCGTCAGATGTTTTTGCTCTCTATTGTCGTGAATCTTCTTTCTGCACTTAATATTCTTTTACTTGGACAATCAGGCTCCGGCGTTGTGATTATGGTTGTTGCAATTGTGCAACTTTTGCTTGCTTTGTGGCATGACAAAAAGGGCACGGATGCGAAATTGATTGAGAAAATTCTGTTCTTCGTTTTATATGTTTTAGGCGGTGCTCTGGCCTATAAAACACCGATTGATCTGCTCTCAATTGTAGCGGCGGTTTGTTATATGTTTGCTATGTTTCAGAAGAAAGAACAGAACATCAGGCTGTTTTTGCTTGTTAATATGTCCTCGTGGACTGTATATTTCATAATTATCAAATCTACGGCGGTTTTTGCACAAATAGCAGGCATTATATCCTCTCTTATTGCAATGTACCGTTACAGAAAAAATAAAAAATAAAGTGAAAAGGTGTAATCTGAAAGCAGTTGTGTCTCGTCCCATAAGTAAAGACGAACTGTAGGTGCATCCGAAATGTTTAATAACCAAGGCTGTAATGTGTTGTACATATGTATAATGCGTTTAGTATAAAAAGTGATTTTTCTAGGAGGAAAAAATTATGGTATGTAAAAATTGTGGGTCAAATATTCCCGAAACATCAAAATTCTGCACAACTTGTGGTGCAACAGTAGAAGAAGCTCCTGCAGCTCAGGGTGCTTTATATGGTGAGCCTGCAACAAAGAATAAGTCTAAACTTATGAAACTTATTATTCCGATAGCAGCAGGTGTTGTAGCTCTTGTTGTAGCTCTTATCCTTATCTTCGGCGGAAGCTATAAGACACCCGTTAAAAACTACTTCAAAGCAATTGAAAGCGGAAGCGGTTCAAAATTACAGTCATGCTATTCTTTCTCAGTAAAAGCTGCAAAAGCAGACGGCGAATCAAGCGCTGAAATTAAAGAAGACTATAAAGACAGAGCAGAAGACTTGAATGAAAACTATGCTGACAGATACGGTAAGGATTTCAAGATTAAGTACAAAATCAAAGATACTGACGAATGGGATAAAGATGAAATTGAAGACATGGAAGAACTTTTAAACGAACTCATCGAAGAAGAAGATGCTAAAATGGGTAAGGTTAGAATTTCTAAAGTAGTCGAAGTTGAAGTTGAAGTTGAAGTTAAAGGTTCGGAAGACGAAGCTGAATTTGATAAAACATTTACAGTTGCTAAAATCAACGGTAAATGGTCTCTTGTAGGATTTTAAAAGATAGCATTATATTCGGAGGAAAATAAGTATGGAGTCGGAAAAACTCACTGCGCAGACAACTGAATCAGATTCAGTTGCCGAAAAAGCAGAATCTTCTAAATTAAAGAAAATAGTTCCGCTTTTTATTGCAGTGGCGGCTCTTGCGGTAGTGTTGGGTATTGTTATTTCAAGCAGCGGATACAGGTCTGTGCTGAATAAATATTTCAGCTCAATCGAAAAAATCAACGGCAAGAAATACGTTTCGATTATTTCTGAATACAGAAAAGCAGGTGTCTGTTCTTCTAAGAATTGTTCGGAAAGTGAGTTAGTTGATGCATGCGAAGATATGCTTGAAGATAAGGTTGAAAAACTCGCTTGTGGCGATAAAGTCAGAATCACTTATGAAGTGAAAGATGAAAAACGCCTCAAGAAAAATGAAGTTGAAGACCTTGAGAAGGAAATCAACACAAACCTGAGTATGCATGATGAAAAAGCTGTAGAAATTACTGCAGCAATTGAACTTGTACTTATTATTACCGTTGAAGGTGAAGTAGGCGATAAAAAATACGAAGACAAAGAGTTTTGCGTCATCAAAGAAGATGGTAAATGGAAGTTGTATAGTGCAGGGGTTTGATTTCATCAGAAATTAAAAACATTAAGCATCGTGTTGTGAATGTTCGCAATACGGTGCTTTTTTCTGAAAACTACATTTTGTGGGTCGTTTATTACATTAACTTGACGTTTTCTCTTTAAAAGAGTAAAATGTTTTTCATAAAATAAAAAGGAGAAACAATAATGTCAATATGTTCAAACTGCGGGAAAGAAATTAATAGTAGCGCGAAATTCTGTAAGTTTTGTGGTGCTAAAATTGAAAATCAGATAAAAGAAATTAATGATGAGAAATTTGAAACTATGGTGATTCCTGCAATAAAAACTGAAGAGAAAAACCGTGCGGTAATGCAGGCACCTGTA
>JAZSFV010000187.1:0-23197 GCA_045532395.1 Acutalibacteraceae bacterium | reverse complement strand
GTTTATTATGTCCGAGAGGGCTTTTTTTGTTTTTCTCTGAATTATAAGGTCGGTATCCGTAAAATCCATAAGAAGCGACTTTGCAAGAAGCACTCCGACGGTGCTTTTTCCCGCTCCCGGCATACCTATAAGAACAATGTTTTTCATTATATATATCCTTTTAAAAAATAAGGGGTGCAATTACCTGCACCCCCTTTTGATTATTTCATATCGCCAATCATTTCAAGATAGTTTGAAACGTAGAAAGATGCGATGTGTTTGCCGATTGAGAGAACTTCGTCAGCGATTTCTTCGCCGATGATGTGTCCCATGAATGCGAAGTTGTTGTCTGTAACTGCATAGCCGAGAGCATCGTTTGCAAGGCTTACTGCATAAGTTTTAATGCCTTCAACTTCATCTGAAAGGTCATCATACTGCCAGTCTGTGCCGTCCCATGTAACACCGCCTGTGATTTCGTTACCGAGGAAAACTTCGGGATAAAGTTCACCGGGGAACAATGCAAATGCTACTTCGTTGCCGAATTCAAGGTAGCCGATTTCTGAGGGCATATAGAAATCTTTATTGATAAGTCCGTCATAATAAACCTTGTTGTTAACAAGCATGATTTCGCAAGCAAGAACAAGGATGCTGTTTTCCGGCTGAATGAAGATTTCTTTATGAGTTGCGTTGATAACGGGAGCTAAAGGTTCGCCGTAATCTGCTTCAATAATCAATTTACCGAATGCTGAACCGAGAGCATCTGATTCTGCACCGAGAGCAGTGTATTCATCCATACCTTCTTCTGAATATTCAATATCTCTTGAAACCTGACCGAGAGCACCTGCTACCATAACTGTGTTAGCACCTGTCTGCTCTCTGATGTATTTATCAAGATAATAAATATAGTCGCCTGTAAGGTAGCCGTTACTTGCGCTGAATGATGTTGCGTGGCAAGAGATGTCAGCGATGTATGTGTCTGCTGCATTTTCATCTGCAGGTACGAAGTGAAGAACTGCTGTTTTCTGCAAATCTTCCCTTGCAATAAGGTCACGCTTATCGTGCATGAATTCGCTTGTGTCAACTTCAGCAAAGTAAAGTTCGCCATCTTTCATATCAGCAAAAGCTTCTTTAATAGCAGTAACTGATTCTTCAATAAAGAACTGTTTGAATTCATTTTCTACTTCAAGGCCGGGAAGAGTTACGTCAAGACCTAAAAGGTTTACGAAAGAATTAAGAGCTAATTTCAAAAAGAATTCAGTTGCAACGCCCTGAGTGTCAAGAGCTGAATGAGAGTGAGTTGCTGTGATGTTGATGCTTGCAACTTTTTTGCCGTTTGCTTTGCACCATTCTATAACTGCTTTACGGATTGCACGGATATCTGTTGATGTAACGCCGAGAGAGTCAATAGCGCCGAGAACTATTGCACCTTCGCCACTGTTATCATCGATAACTGTAACGCGGATTCTGTTATCATCATAAACGCCTTTTGCTTTACGAACTGTAAGGTCACGGCCGATATAATATTTATCTGCTTCAAAGTTTCCGTTTTCATCTTTCGGAACGATTGAACGGCTTGAGTAACCGAGAGACCATTTATTTCCTTCTTTTGCTTCTGTCTGATAAGTTTCACGACCTGCCATAAAACCTACTTCGTCAGAATTATAGTCTGAAAGTTTATTCCAGCTATGGGGATTAGGATAAATTTTGCAGATTGTGCTTACTAATGCTTCACATACAACGTTAAGTGTGTTGTAAAGGAATTTCATAAAGCCATTGGGAGCCTGGGCAGCTTCCTGGACCTGAACTACTGCGTCAGGTGCTGCGTCAACTGCTGAAACGCCGATTGCACCGCCTGAAAAAACAAGAGCAAATGCAAGCACGATTGACATGATTTTAATTGATACTTTCTTCATCTTTTTACCTCCTCAGGTAATATTTATACAATTAAATTATATATAATCTGCACAATTAAGTCAAGAAATAAAGAAAAAAATCTCTGCCGGAGCAGAGATTTTAATTTTATTTATCAGGATATGAAATCTGTCTGCCGGTTACGATTTTAGAGAACGTACGATAAAACTCGTCAAAGAATTTCTGGAAGAAACCTAAGAATGTGATTTTCATTGCAACGCCTCTGCCGTAATCATCTTCAACGCCCATTGCTTCTTTAAGAGTAAGCATATCGTACCAATGAACAGAATATGTGTCGTAAACCGATGTATCGTTTTCGTCTACAATAATCATTCTGTAGCCGTACTGTGTTGAATAACGTTCGTTATTATAACGTGTGCTCAATGAATTGACAATATCAATTCCCTGATTCTGAACACCGAAAGCATTTGCATGGTCGTGACCTGAGAAGATTGCGAGAACATCGCCTTTTTCTACCATAGCATCAAACTGACCGAAGTTTTCATAACCTGAGCAGGGAGTTTCGTTGAGTGTACCGTAGTTTTTCTGGTTTTCGTCAAAGCAGTAATACTCGCCTTTGTTATACATGTGTTCGAAAGAGAAAAGAACTTTCTTATCTGCTTTTTTAAGAACATCGTAAATTTCAGGAACGATTATATGCTGGAATGCGAGAGAATAAACTTTTTCTCCCCCGTTCTGTGCCTTGAGTTTATCAGACGTTTCTTTATACCACTCAACCTGGTCCGCCTGAACACAACCGTAGTGGCCGTCTTTATCGTAATCGTTTGAGTCGAACACCCAGAGATTGAACTTAACCTTCTTTCCGTCAGATGACATAACGGGGATATTGTAAGTTCCGCAGCCTGAAAGTGCTTCACCATCGTCAACTGAAATTGAGCAGGAATATGTGTTGTAGTAAGCCATAAGCTCTTCTCTTGACATAGCGCCTGTTTCTGAATCGTGGTTGCCGAAGGTTACTGCAACGGGAATATTTCTTTCTTCAAACACAGTCATCAGCTTATCGATAAGTTTTTTTGTATCTTCAGGGTTGTCACAGTTCTGGACATTATCCCCTGTTATAACAACAACGTCAGGTTTTTCTTTATCGCATGCATAGCCGATAGCCCAGCATGAAGAATCAGCATTATAATCTTCAAAGTGTGTATCAGTTACATGCATAACCTTAAGTTTTCCGTCAGAATTGAATTTTATCACTTTATCTTCTTCCTCCAATGCAAAGGCAGTTACAAAACTGCTTGCAAACATAACCAGAGCCAATAAGGCAGCAATAAATTTTTTCATTGACTCACCTTATTAATAGTTGTCAATGCCTGAAGCTTTTCTGATTGCTTCTGCTTTGTCTGTCTTTTCCCATTTAACGTCAAGGTCTTCTCTGCCAACGTGACCGTAAGCAGCAAGCTGACTGTAGATAGGACGTCTTAACTGGAGAGTTTCGATAATTGCAGAGGGGCGAAGGTCGAAAAGTTCTGAAACGATTGAGCTGATTGCTTCATCGCTGATTTTACCTGTGCCGAAAGTATCAACCATAACTGAAACGGGTTTTGCAACGCCGATTGCATAAGCAAGCTGAACTTCACATTTCTTTGCAACGCCTGATGCAACAACGTTTTTAGCAATATATCTTGCGGCATAAGCAGCACTTCTGTCAACTTTTGTGGGGTCTTTACCGCTGAAAGCACCGCCGCCGTGACGTGAATAGCCGCCGTATGTAGCAACGATAATCTTTCTGCCTGTAAGACCGCTGTCACCGTGAGGTCCGCCTGTTACGAAACGTCCTGTGGGGTTAACGTAGATGATTGTATCATCATCCATAAGTTCTTCGGGGATAATGGGTTTGATAACGTTTACAACGATGTCTTTTCTTATCTGTTCAAGAGAAACATCTGCACTGTGCTGTGAAGAAATAACAACTGTTTCAACTCTTACGGGTTTGTCGTCTTCGTATTCGATAGTTACCTGAGTTTTTCCGTCGGGTCTGAGGTAAGGCAATGTGCCGTCTTTTCTTACTTTTGTAAGCTGTTTTGCAAGCTTGTGAGCAAGAGAAATAGGCATGGGCATAAGCTCTTCAGTTTCGTCACAGGCAAAACCGAACATCATACCCTGGTCGCCTGCACCGTGCTGGTTATGTTCATCTTCGTTGCCGTCTTTGATTTCTGCTGAATTGTCAACACCAAGAGCAATATCAGGTGACTGCTCGTGAATTGCAAGCAATACTGCGCAAGTGTTGCCGTCGAAGCCTTTTCTTGCATCGTCATATCCGATATCGCAAACTGCTTCTCTTGCGATTTTTGCAATTTCGATGTCTGCAGTTGTTGTGATTTCACCCATGATAAGAATCTGACCTGTTGTGCATGTTGTTTCGCAAGCTACACGACCATTGGGGTCCTGAGCCATGATTGCGTCAAGAACTGAGTCAGAAATTCTGTCGCATATTTTATCGGGATGTCCTTCTGTTACTGATTCTGATGTAAAGAGAAATTTTGCCATAATTTACTTCCTTTCCAAAATAAAAATCCGCAGAGTTACCTGCGGATTTGTTTGACTTATCTTCCGGTCAAAAGCCGCAGGATTTAGCACCTTGCAAATGTAGGTTGCCGAGCTTCACAGGGCCTGTTCCCTCCGCTACTCTTAATAAGATATATTTAATTTACATACATATTGTATTACAATATCATCAGTTTGTCAAGCGTTTAACAATTTATTTACAGTTTCGCAACCTTTTTAAGTTTATCGACAAGAAGAAGTATTACGGGATATGCCACAACGCTCAATGTGATACCTTTCACAACGTTTATGATGCAGGCATAAGAGAGATAGCCTACAAGGAAATCGTTTGTGATTACCTGACCTACGAAATACCTGAAATAAAGAGGTGCTATAAAATAGTTTGCAGCAGCACCGATGCCGATTAAAGTAAGGCAACCTATAACTGCAGAAACGAGAATTGCAACTGTTTTTTTCATTTTCTTTGAAAACTCATGGTAGCACAGAACGAAAGGCACTATGTAAGCACTGCCCACAACAAAGTTCATCAAATCCCCGAAGCCCATAGTTGAGCCGAGACCTTTTATAAAAACGTGGATTATATTTTTAAGAAGCTCGATGACCACACCTGCACCGGGGCCGAAAGTAATTGCACCGATAAGAGCGGCAATATCGCTGAAATCAAATTTAAGGAATGCAAAAGGGCCTGTGAAAAGCGGAAAATCAAGCATATATAAAACTTCCGCAATAGCAGTAAGCATTGCGATTGCAACCATTTTATAAACATTGTTGTTAACCTTTGTTTTTGATGACATATTACTTACCTCCAAAAAAATTACCCTGTGAAAAAACATCACAGGGCAAAAAGCTTAAAATGAATCACTTTCTTCTATCCGGACTATACCGTCGGCTTCGGAGTTACACCGAATCAACCAATTAAGGCTCGTGGGCTTTACCACCGGTGGGGACTTGCACCCCGCCCTGAAAGTTAAATTGTATTTTAAAAATTATATTTCTTCAACGAATTTCACAATGTCGCCTACAGTTTTGAATTTTTCAAGTTCATCATCGGGTACTTCAACTTCAAAGCAGTCTTCAAGTGACATCGCAAGGTCAATCAAATCAAGGCTGTCTGCGTCAAGGTCTTCAAGGAGAACTGTTTCTTCTGTAATGTCGTCCTCAGAGAGGCCAAACTGTTCACTGATGATTTTTTTAATTTTTTCCAATGCCATGACATTCATCCTTTCTTTGTGTGCATTGATTCTTATATTCTAACTATAATAACTCTGTTCCGATTTGTCAAGATATTTTAAAAAGTTTGAGTTTAAAAAATTTTTCGATTTTTAATTTTTGTTAAAACCTACAAAAAAAATAAATTTTACGAAAAACCTTGACACGTATTTGGTTACAAACTTGTAACCTTTAGTTTTGCAAGTCTGCAAAATTATTCCGTCATTTTTGCTTTTTATGATTCACTTCACCAGACTGAAATCTGCCAAAATATTTTCTCTTTTCAGCAAATAAATCGCAATTTTGTGGAAAAGTTGAAAATTCACACCTGTGTGGAAAACTGTGTGGAAAATGTGGAAAAGCCCTATAAAATAAGGGGTTTTTCAATGTTTAAACATAGTTTTCAACATTTTTTATTCTATTTTGGAATAATAAAATATTTTTGTTAAAAATTTATTTTTTGCAAGAGTTTTTTATTTTCCATAATTTAGGTGAATTTTTATGACATATTTGCGGTTAAAAATACGAATAATTTTTGAAGTCAAGCAACAAAATAGTTACATTTTTACTCCCGAAAAGACAATAAAAAATCTGAAAAAAATTGTTTTTTGAAAATTTTTATTGAACTTGCACAAATCGACATTCCGACATAAAGTGACAGGGGGCTTGACAAGATTTTTCGCGTTTTTACACTTTACTGCCGCACAAAAAAAATACACCCTCAGAAACCGGGTTTCCAAGGGTGTAAAAAATCTTTTATTAATATGCTTTGCCCCAATAGAGCATGTGCTTTGCTTTCTTGCCGCAGCAAACACAAGTGTCAGTAATTTCTTCCTGCTGGAAGGGAATACATCTTGATGTAACGCCTGCAACCTCTTTGAGTTTTTCTTCACAAGCAAGGTCGCCGCACCACATAGCCTTGATGAAGCCGGGACGTTCTTCAGCGTTTTTAATCATCTCGTCAAGAGTTTTAACGCTGTATGTCATTTCTTCACGGCGTTCAAGCGCTTTCTGATAAAGACCGTCATGCACAGCCTGAAGAATTTCGGGAATTTTTGTTTCAAGCTCGTCAAGAGATACGAAAATCTTTTCTCTGTTATCACGGCGAACAAGCACGCACTGGTTGTTTTCGATATCTTTCGGGCCGATTTCAAGACGAAGGGGCACACCTTTCATCTCGTATTCTGCAAATTTCCAGCCTGCTGAATTGTCGCTGTCGTCAATCTTAGCACGGCAGAATTTTGAAATTCTTGCAGTTAATTCCCTTGCCTTATCAAGAACGCCTTCCTTATGCTGAGCGATGGGAAGAACAACAACCTGAGTGGGAGCAACATAAGGAGGAAGAACAAGACCGTTATCGTCACCGTGAGTCATGATAACTGCACCGATAATACGGCTTGACATACCCCATGATGTTTCGTGAGGGAACTGCTGAGTATTGTCTCTGCCTGTGAAAAAAACTTCGAATGCTTTTGAGAAGCCGTCGCAGAAATAGTGGCTTGTACCGCTCTGCAAAGCTTTACCGTCGTGCATAAGTGCTTCGATAGTATATGTAGATTCAGCACCTGCAAATTTTTCTTTATCTGTTTTCTTACCTTTAACTACGGGGATAGCAAGACACTGTTCGCAGAAATCAGCATATACGTTGAGCATTCTTTCTGTTTCTTCAATTGCTTCTTCTGCAGTTTCATGCATTGTGTGGCCTTCCTGCCAGAAAAATTCCATTGTTCTGAGGAAAGGTCTTGTTGTTTTTTCCCAACGAACAACTGAACACCACTGGTTGTAAAGCTTGGGTAAGTCTCTGTATGAATGGATTACTTCTGCGTAATGGTCACAGAAAAGAGTTTCAGATGTAGGTCTTACGCAAAGACGTTCTGTTAATTTTTCTGTACCGCCATGTGTTACCCATGCAACTTCAGGAGCAAAACCTTCAACGTGGTCTTTCTCTTTCTGCAAAAGACTTTCGGGGATAAACATGGGCATCATCACGTTTTCGTGACCTGTTTCTTTAAATCTTCTGTCAAGTTCGTTACGGATATTTTCCCATAAAGCAGTACCGTAAGGACGAACTACCATGCAACCTCTTACGCTTGAGTAAGAAGCGAGTTCTGCTTTTTTCACAACGTCGGTATACCATTTAGCAAAGTCGGTATCCATGGAAGTGATTTCTTCTACCATCTTTTTCTGGTTTGCCACTTGAAAAACCTCTCTTTATGTTAATAGTATAAATTACATTACTGAAAGAATATTATACACTATTTTTCCGGAGTTTTCAACTGTTATTTTCTTTTTCTTGTAAGATTAGAGCTTGAAAAGTCCAACACACTGCCCAGCATTACTACACCAAGGACGGTTATTGCAGTTTCGATGCCCATATATGAGCCGTTATAGGCAAGTGAATACAACCACACGCTCTTAAAACCGTCTGCATAATCTGCCCATACTGTAACACCTGAAAGAAAATGGCAGATAAGTCTTCCTACAGACACGATACCTGCACCGAGACCGATACTCAATGACTGGTTTTTGATTTTCTTTCTGAACATTCCGCCGAAGCCTAAAATTGTGAAGGCTAAAATATAGTCAAGAAGTGCAACGGCTATATAAGCAGGAATGGTTTTTACATAACTGAAAGCTGAAAGCCCTGAAAGCAGTTGAAAAACTGAAAGTACAAAGCCTGAAAAAGCACCCCACTTAAGACCGTGGCGGTAAGAAATGACAACTATCGGCACCTGGCAGAAGGCAGTAATTGAGCCGCCCTGGGGAAGAGAGTAAATCGTGATTACACTCAGCACACATGAAAGGGCAACCATAATTGCACATTCGGTTAAAATTCTTATCTTTTTAAAATTGTTTGACATAAAGTAATACTTCCTTTCTTTAACCCAAGGGGTATACCCTGAAAAGAAATACAAAACATGAGTAAAAATTAATTTGCACCTAAAAAGGAAATCCGCGTTGCATACACAACGCGGATTGATTTACAAATTCAAACTAAATCCCTACGTCGGCATTATCCGTATCAGGTTATTAGGGTCAAAGGAAAACTATCCTTAATCTCAGCCGAATTTCATCAGCACCCCTTAAGTTATTATTTAATTTTTAAGACGTCTTATGAACGGATTATAACTCACAAATCAGTTTTTGTCAATAGTCTTGAATGCTTTTTTCTTTGCAAGGATAATGACAGGAACAAAAACGAAGATTGCTACAATAGCTGCATACAAGAACATACTTGCAGCAGGAACTTGTTTTTCCACGCCGTATTCAACAATTGTAATGTTTGATATACGGCAAGCAATATCACCAAGAGCAGGACCTATAATCATGGGAATAAGCACCATGAAAATCATTCTGATTCCCTGGAAAAGACCAACTTTATCTTCAGGGATAAAGTCACGCACTGCAGCACCTAACTGAATCTGAAGAATAACATAGCCGATAAGTGTAGGTGCAATACCGATAAGCACAACAGTAACACTTGTTGAAGTTGAAAGAATAAATAAACCTATTATAAAAAGAGCTATTGTAGGAATAAGTGATTTGAGTTTACTTTTACCTGCAACTTTCAGAAGGTAGATAACACCAACCACTAAAAAAGCGACTGCCAGAACTGCAATGATAATTGTTTTTGTATCAATTACAAGGTCTTTGAGAACACATTCTCCAAGATACACGAAAAGATAAGGGAAGAAAACCTGAACAGCAATATTGTAAAGACAGATTGCAGAAAGAGCAAGGTAAAGCTTTGAGTTTTCTTTAATAACTGAAGGTCTGAAACCGTAGAAAAGGTCTGACCAATAATTTGAGTTTGTTTTTTCACCTTTTATTTCAGGGTCCTGAAGTGAGAAAAGACCAAAAACGCCGCAAGCAGTAACGATAAGACCAAGGACAATAAAGAATACTTTATAAGAAATTGTACCTGCCTGAGCAAGAGTTCCGCCGCCCATAACTGCAAGCATAGAGAAGAGCCCTGTAACCAGAAGTGCAGTTTCAACGGTAGGTCTTACTTTCGGATTTGTAACGTCAGTTACCCATGCGTTAAAAGCAGAGTCGTTACTTGTTGAGCCCATAAAGGTCATAATCATATCCATGATTATAACAGTCCAGATTGCGTATGTAAGAATTCTCATTTCACCGCTGAGATTGAAAAGAGATGCTACTGAACTTTTGGAAATAAAACCGAATGCAGCAGTGATAACACCCCATACAATATAGCCTACTGAAATGAAAACTTTACGTTTTTTCATTTTTTCACTGAATGTACCCATAATGAATGTTGTAACAACTGCTACAACTGCAGAAAGAGTAACCATCCATTTGATAGCAGTTGTAGGTGCCATAACACCGTCTACAAGTCTGCCTTCGTAAATTGTGTCGTAAAGGAATGTGTTGAAATACATGTTTTCAATATTCCAGGCCACACCGCCCATGAAGCTGAACAAAATGATGTTTGTCCACACGCGTTTTGAAAGTTTGTTTTCCATTTTTAAGCCTCCTTATTCATCAGGAAATCCACAAGCCTTTTTGTTGATTTACCGTCAAAGTAATCAAAATTAAAGTTCCGGAATTTCTCATTTTTTTCTGATTCAAAATCTTCATTTTTAATTGCACTGATTAATTCATCAGAAGTTTTAACAATTTTGCCGGGGACATATTCTTCATAATTGAAATACAAGTCCCTGTCGTTTTTATATTTTTCAAGGTCGTATGCGAAGAAAAGCATGGGTTTTGAAAGCATTGAAAAATCCATACAGATAGATGAATAATCAGTAATAAGAATATCACATTCTTTTATTAAATCGTTTACGTCGTCGTAGTAAGTTGCGTTATACACGCCTTTTGTTTCTTTTACTGACGTATGCACCTGAGGGTGAAGCCTGATTAAAAGGGCATAATCTTCGCCTAACTCATTTTTGATTTTTTCTGCACCAAAATTCTCTAAAATTTCTTTATCTGCCTCCATGTTATCGCGGAATGTGGGGGCATAAAGAATTTTCTTTTTGTCTTTAAGCTCAGGGTAAATATCGTAAAATTTTGTTTTATCAGTTTTAAAAAGTGTATCTGATGCAGGTTGTCCCAATGGTAAAACCTTTTCTTCACCAACACCGAAAGCACCTGCACAAATAGGAGCTACAGACTCTGAAGAAACAACAACGTAAGTATATTTATCGGCACATTTCTGTGCGTTGGCTCTTACGTCGGGAGCTAAATCTGTATCCATAATAAATTTTTTGAAAACTCCCTGACCGTGCCAGAGCTGGACAATAACCGTTTCTTTTGAAAAATTAAGGTTTGCCATTGGCATGAAAGTATCGTTTAAAAACACATACTTTGCCGTTGCAAGAAGAAACGCTTTTATTGTAAAAAATTTAATTGCGCTCGGTATTCTGTCCAGTTCACGACTGCTGATTTCTACAAATGAGAAATCTCCCCTCTCAGCAAATTCCTGTTTAACGCTTAACAAACTATCCTTAAAATTTGCATTATGGGGAGATAACAGAACAACTCTGTTTTTCTTTACAGGGAATATTCTGAACAGGTGAAAGAAAACCGAATATAGAAAATAAAATAACTTTTTCATTTTCATACACCCATAAATTATTATATTATTTTTTACCGCCTTTTACAAGCTCATCGTATTTATCGCACACTTCGTTTACTTCGCCTGAAGCGATAACTTTGCCGTGGTCGATAATAATTGCTTTATTGCAAAGACGTCTTACCTGGGCGGTATTATGAGAAACGAAAAGAACTGTTACGCCTTTTTCAAACATGGACATAACTTTTTTCTCGCTCTTTTCTTTAAACTTTGCGTCACCTACTGACAAAACTTCGTCAAGGATAAGAACTTCAGGTTCAACTGCAGTTGCAATTGCGAAACCGAGCCTTGCTCTCATACCTGATGAATAGTTTTTAATGGGCACATCAATAAAATCCTGAAGCTCGGAGAAAGCAACGATTTCGTCATATTTTTCGTCGATATACTTTCTTGAATAACCCATTGTTGCACCGTAAAGATAGATGTTTTCTTTACCGGTGTAGTTTGAGTCGAAGCCTGCACCAAGTTCAAGCAAAGGCGCAATAATTCCCTCAACATTAACTGAACCCTCTGTGGGTTTCAAAACACCTGCAACGGTTTTGAGAAGTGTACTCTTGCCTGCACCGTTGAAACCCAAAACACCGAGACGCTCACCTTTTTCGATTGTGAAACTGATGTCTTTAAGCGCCCAGAACTCTGTGAAACGGAGTTTTCTTGTGATGAGTTTTATGAAATATTCTTTAACGTTATCAACTTTTTCTTTATTCAGGTTAAAAAGCACGCTGACATTTTTAACTTCAACTGCGGGTTTTGACATAAATATACCACCTTAAATATGAAGTATAAATTTATCCTGTTTTTTCTTGAACAACACTGAGCCTATCAGTAAACAAACAACTGCAAAGCCCAATGAATACCAGAGATGATTGAGGTTGAACATCTGCCCATATAAAATACAATCTCTGAACATATTTATGATTGAATAGAGGGGGTTTGCCATTATTCCCAGACGCACGTAGTGGCTCATGTTCATGCTGTCCACAACGTAAACAATCGGTGAAGCGTAGAAAAGAAGAAGACAGAAAACATCATAAAGATATTCTGTATCCTTGAAGAACACCGCTGTTGTTGCAAGAATAAGACCAACACCAAGGCTTAAGATGAACAACACAACTACAGGAACAATTGTAAGCAAAGCGTAAGGTGTTATCGGTATGGGATTTCCTGTAACTGCATAGTATGCAAAGAAAAGCACAAGCACGATAAGTGAAATAAGGAAAGTTATGAAACATGAAATTACGTCACCCAACGGGTACATATATTTTGGCACATAAACTTTCTTTATAACGCCGGCACTTAATCTTACAGACCTCATGGCACGTTTTGTTGACAGACTGAAGAAATCATAGAGCAGTCTGCCGCAAAGCAGATAAACCACATAGTTATCTTCGCCGTTTGCCCCTTTTCCGAAGAAACCGCCAAAAACAAGAGCAAGCACAATAGTAACAAGCAGAGGCTGAAGAAGCGTCCACACAATGCCGAGAATTGAATCTCTGTACTGAACTTTTATATTTCTTCTTACAATTTCGCTGAGAAGGTATTTGTATTTAAAAAAATCTGAAAGAAACTTCGACTTCTTAACAAGCTTTGAGTTTTCGATTTTTCCTCCCATAAAGCTCACCGCCTTTTTAGCATTTCGCTATTTTTTAAACTTCCATTTACGATAGAACCTGCACATAGATTTGATATGAACAAGTTTGAGTTTAAGGTTGCGTTTACTGTCTCTGCCCCATACGTGATAAATCACTGCCTTGGGATAGTAGAGAACTTTTGAAATTTTGTTAATCTGACAAGACAGATCATAGTCTTCAACATACATGAAATAGCCTTCGTCGAAGCCTGTTTTTTTGAAAATATCTGTTCTTATGAACATGAAGCAGCCTGTTGCAACTTCAACGGGATATTCTGTGTCAGGGTCTTTATCAAGCATAGCAAATTCTGAAAGTGCTTTTGAAGGCTCGTCGCCTTTTCTCAATCTGCTTGCAAGAAGGTATCTCACAGTGGGCATTCTTTTGCCGAGAATCTGAAGTCTTCCGTCAGGAAAAACGATTTTCGGAGTAATCATGCCGATTGTTTCGTCAGAATCCATTCTGTCTGACATAATTTTAATAACATCGCTGTCGATAAGTATATCGGGGTTTATAATTGCGTGGTATTTTGAAGTAATTATATCTTTTACTTCGTTATGGCCTGAACCGAAGCCGTTGTTTGTTCCCGGTTCCAGAACTTCAACCTGCGGATAATTTTCTTTTATAAAAGCAGGTGTTCCGTCTGTTGAAAGGTTGTCAACCACATAAAGTTTGAAGTCAACACCTTCTGTATATTTCAAAAGCGAATCAAGAGTATCTTTGATAGTTCTCATATTATTATGAGTCACGATACATCCTGATACCGTATACTTTTCCATTCTGCACCTCTGATTTTCAGGAAAGTCTTTCTTTTATTCTTTGTGCAATAGAAACTCTCCACATAATTTTTTGTTTGAGGCTTGTTGCGCCTCCGGTCATGTTACCGCCGTGTCTTCTGTAAAGGATAAGCGGTTTTTCAACAAGGCATACCTTGCCTGTCTTTTCGGCGATAAGACCTATCCATTGGTCATGCATGGGAAGATTTTGGGGGAATGGCAGAATTTTTCCGCACAATTCCTTTCTGAATGCCATACAACAGCCCATATAGGAATTTCTTATGATGTTGTTAAGAAAACCAAGCTTTGTTGCATGGGAATTAAAAAATGAAGTGTCTGTGATTTTAAGGTTTTCATCTGTGACCATGGCATTGTGAAGAACAAGCGAAAAGCCTTCATCAAGCTTTTCAGTGACTTTCTCAACCTTGTCGGGAAGCCACTCGTCGTCCTGGTCGCAAAGGAAAATATAATCTCCCGTGCAATTTTTTATTGCATTTTCAAAGTTCATAATAAGCCCCTGCCCGGGACCTTTTATATATTTTACTCTTTTGTCAGTTTCCGCGAAATCCCTGACAATCTGCTCGGTTTCTCCGCCGGGCAAATCGTCAGAAACTATAATTTCATCATTTTCTCCCAGCTGAATCAGGATTGAATTCAACTGTTCTCTGATAAAGTTTTCGCCTTTGTATGCGGCAAGCGCAACTGAAATCTTCTTATCTTTTCCCATTTTATGAAAGTGATTTCATTGTGGGGAAGAGAAGCACGTCACGGATTGCCTGAGAGTCTGTGAGAAGCATGCACATTCTGTCAATACCGAAGCCGATACCGCCTGTTGGGGGCATACCGATTTCAAGAGCATTGAGGAAGTCTTCGTCTGTTGTGTTTGCTTCTTCGTCGCCCTGTGCAAGAAGTGCTTCCTGAGCCTTGAAACGTTCTCTCTGGTCGATGGGGTCGTTAAGTTCAGAATAAGCATTTGCCATTTCCCAGCCATTCATGAAGAACTCAAAACGTTCAACATATTCGGGATCTGTGGGCTTTTTCTTTGTAAGGGGTGAAATTTCGATGGGATGGTCTGTAACAAATGTGGGCTGGATAAGGTGTTTTTCTGCATATTCTTCGAAGAAGAGGCTTAAGATATCACCTTTGCCGTGTCTTGTTTCATATTCGATATGGTGCTCGTCAGCAAGCTTTCTTGCTTCTTCAAGAGTCTTGACTTCGTTCCAGTCAACGTTTGCATATTTCTTTACTGCGTCAACCATTGTGATTCTTTCAAAGGGTTTGCCAAGGTCCATTTCAACACCGTTGTAAGAAATTTTTGTTGTGCCGAGAACTGCTTTAACAACATGACGGTAAAGATTTTCTGTAAGGTCCATCATGCCGTTGTAGTCTGTGTATGCCTGGTAGAGTTCCATAAGAGTAAACTCAGGGTTGTGTCTTGTATCGCAACCTTCGTTTCTGAAAACTCTGCCGATTTCGTAAACTCTTTCCATACCGCCTACGATAAGTCTTTTAAGATAAAGTTCAAGAGAAATACGGAGTTTGAAATCTTCATTGAGTGCGTTGTGGTGAGTAACGAAAGGTCTTGCTGCTGCACCGCCTGCATTTGAAACGAGAATAGGTGTTTCAACTTCAAGGAAGCCCTGTGAATCAAGATAGTTTCTTACAGCTCTTAAAATAAGAGAACGTTTTACGAATGTATCTTTAACTTCAGGGTTAACAACAAGGTCAAGGTAACGCTGACGGTAACGTGTGTCAACGTCTTTAAGACCGTGGAATTTTTCAGGAAGGGGCTGAAGTGATTTTGAAAGAAGTCTGATTGCATGAGCATGTACAGAAATTTCGCCTCTTCTTGTTCTGAAAACAAAGCCTTTTACTTCAACGATATCGCCAAGGTCCCATTTTTTGAAATCAGCAAAGCTTTCTTCGCCGATGTCGTTGATTCTTACATAAACCTGCATTCTGCCTGAACGGTCATGAACGTCGATGAAGTTTGCTTTACCCATGTCTCTCCATGTCATGATTCTGCCGCAGATGTATACTTCACTGCCCTCTAAAGAATCGAAGTTTTCAACGATTTCTTTTGCAGTGATAGTCTGTTTAGCGATTGTTATTTCAAAGGGGTCTTTGCCTGCTTTCTGCAATTCTTCAAGCTTTTCAAGACGGATTTTTCTCTGCTCGCTTATGTCAACTTCTGCTTCTTCAACAGCTTCATTTGTCTTGATTTCTTCACTCATTTTTCATCTTTTCCTTTCATCTGTTTTGCGACACATGATGCAAAAAAACAGCTCTTAACAACTGCTTTGTGCACCATTTTAATTCGTATAAATACCGAAACAAGGGCGAAGCCACTTCTTCGCCCTTGAAATTATTAAGATTATTTTGAAATTTCGAGAATTTCAAATGCAAACATTCCCATGGGTGCTTCAATGGTTACTGTTTCACCTTTAGCGTGGCCGATAAGACCTGCGCCGATGGGAGAATAAGCAGAAATTATACCGTTTTCCGGGTCTGATTCTTTCTCGCCGAGAATTTTGTATTCTACGATTTCGTCAAACTCAATATCCTTAAGTTTAACCTTTGAGCCAACGTTTACAGTTTCGTTTGAGATTTCGCTTTCGTCGATGATTCTTGCATTTTTAAGAGTTTCTTCAATCTCGTTAATGCGGTGTTCCATCTTGCCCTGTTCGTTTTTAGCTTCGTCATATTCGCTGTTTTCTGACAAGTCACCGTATGAAAGAGCAACCTTGATTTTTTCCGCGATATCGTCACGGCCTTTTGTTTTAAGTTCGTTGAGTTCCTCGTTAAGCTTGTCGTAACCTTCTTTGGTCAGCAATATTTCTTCTGCCATAATTTTAAATCCTCCCAGATAAACCCACCTTTACAGACAGGCATTCTATTTCATTTTGATTATATTCAATATGTCCATATATTATATCACAAAAACAGATATTGTCAAGCACTATAACATCTTTTGCCTTATAAGGTCTGCAAGGTCCGTTTCACTGAATACCTTTCCTGCAAAACAGACAGAACGGAAATCCTTATCCTTAAAGCAGAGACCGTTGTTTTTTTCATACAAAGCAGAGGCGAATGTAAAATCATCTATTTCGGGGCTTTTCAGTATTTTATACTCATCTTCAAGAAAAATCCCCTCACCCGTTACGGTGTTGTATGAAATTGTGTTGCTGTTTGCAAGAAAAACAAAATCAGCTTCTTTCAGAGTGCTCAGATATCTGTCACTTATCACTATGCCTTTTGCTTTCTTCTCCGTTTCGTATTCGCCTATTTTTATGTTCATTCCGCTGTTTCTCATTATTCTTGCAGATGCTGTGAAATAACTGTTTACTTTTTCTGTATAGACGCTGGCGTTTCTCACAAGAGGTACGATTTTATCAATCATCGGTGACAAGACTGCGTTTTCATCAAAAATGCTCAGGGATAATTTCTGCGGAGCGTTCACGTTTTCAAGCACACGGCACAAAGTTTTGAAAATAAGCACCATCCCAAGACTCAACGGTTCGTATCTTTTAAGGGGAATTCCGTCAGGTATAATTCTTTCTTCACCAAGAAGCACAATGCGCTCGTTACCGCGCAGGCATGAAGAAATTTTACACCAGTCTGTGTTGTTTTCCCTTACCAGCAGGCGAAGAAAAGCCGTTGCACCTTTCACCTGAACATATTCCCTTTCAGGCCGGGGAGATTTTATTTTTTCATATAATTTTGTAAATAACCCTTCTTTTTCAGGTATAAATTCAATGCAGGTAAACATATATTAATCACCAATACTTAATTTATTTAAAATTTCTTAATTTTATTCCATTGATTTTTTCTTAAAAATGTTGTATTATATTGCGGATGCAAGAAATTACCTTGCAATAAAGAAAGGTGGTAAACATTATGAAAAAAATTATTTCAATCTTACTCGCAGTTGTAATGTGCTTTTCAATGACAACTGTTGCATTCGCTGCTGAAGGCGAAGAAAACACAGAAGTTTCTAAAGACGGTATCATCAGCGTGCTTCTTGAGGCTGCAAAAATTGCAAGCGGTCTTAACGACGAAGCAAGAGCAAAAATGAGCGAAGAGCTTGAACAGCTCCTTATCGGACAGATTGCAGGCAACAACCCCGCACTTCAGGGCGCTGCAAAATGGATTCTTGACAAAGTTCTCGGTCTTTCAGGTGCTGACAACCTTCTCGACATTGACAAAGAGCAGGCTGAAACTATTGCTGACCTTCTTATGAAAATGTACGACGGTAACCTTGCTGACGCAATCGACAGCCCCATTCTCAAGCTCGTTATCGGTCTTATCCCCGAAGAAGTTATGAGAGAAGCAGTTGTATGGATTCTTTCTGACGGTTTCGGCGATGCTTTACAGGATTTCATCGACAAATACGGTGACGGCGAAGGCACAACTCCTCCCGTTGAAGAAGAACCTGAAGAAGGCGAAGACTTCTTTGAAAACCTTCTCGGCACATCAGATATCGTTACAATCATCACTGCTGCTTTCCAGGCATTCAAAGACATTTTTACAGAAGTTGCAGATATGATTTCAGGTCTTTTCGCTTCACAGCCCGAGCCTGCACCTGCACAGTAAAAAATATATTCACAGATTGTTAACCTTAATTTATTGACATGTACAACATTCTGTGTGAAAATGTTCTCAATCTGAAAATCACAAGGAGGATTAGCATTGGCTTCAATCGTTGAAACAGAGAATTTCTCCTCTGTTGTTCCTGACATTATTGATGTTAAGAATCTTTCAAAGTCTTACGGCAAAAACCAGGTTCTTAACAACATCTCTATTTCATTAAAGCCCGGTCAGATTATAGGTCTTTTAGGACCTAATGGTTGCGGCAAAACTTCACTTATCAAAATTCTCACCGGTCTTATCAACGACTATACGGGAGATGTTAAAATCAACGGATATAAACCGGGAGTCGAATCAAAAGCAATAGTTGCTTATCTTCCTGAAAAAACATATCTTGCTGATTGGATGCGTCCTATTGACGCAATTAATTATTTCGATGATTTCTTCAAGGATTTCGACAAAGAGAAAGCATTGGAAATGATGAAGAGATTCAACCTGCCCATGAAACAGAAGGCAAAAACAATGTCTAAAGGTATGCAGGAAAAGCTTCAGCTTCTTCTCGTTATGAGCAGAAAAGCAAAGCTTTATATTCTTGACGAGCCGCTCGGCGGTGTTGACCCTGCTGCAAGAAGCTTTATTCTTGACACAATCATGAACAACTACGCAAAAGATTCAACAGTTCTTCTTTCAACTCACCTTATTCACGACGTTGAAAGAATCTTCGACCATGTTCTTATGATTGGTAAAGGCCAGGTGCTTCTTAACGAAGACACTGACAAATTAAAAGCAGACGGAAGAACTATCGAGGATGTATTTAAGGAGGTGTTCCACTTTGCTTGGGAAGTTAATTAAAAATGATTTCAAGGCAAGTGCTCACTCCATGCTTGGCATTTACCTGGTAGCCTTTGCAGTTTATATTGCTGCTGCGCTTTCTTATTCAAGCGATAAAAACAATGCTACAACAATTCAGGTTATACTTACTGCAGCGCTTATCTTTGTAAGCTTTGCAATTCTCATTATTCCGATTTTCCAGTTGCTTACTTATTTCAACAAGTCTCTTTATTCAAACCAGGGATATTTAAGCTACACTCTTCCCGTAAAGAGCCATAATCTCCTTTTCTCAAAGGCAATCGTTTCTTTCTCATGGATTGTTGTGGCTTACGCATTTTTCATTTCAGCTTATGTGCTTATGTTTACAAACTTTGCAGGCAAGCTTGACCCTGAAATCAAAGAAATGCTCAGTCAGATATATGAAATGATTAACGGTCCCGAAAAAGAAGTGCTTTTCAAAGCTCTTATTGCAGTTCTTGCAGTTGTGCTTTTTGAGATTATCTTTGTTATTTCACAGATTTTCTTCTCAATCACATTATCAAATGTCAAGCCCTTCAACAGATTCGGAGCACTCGGCGGAATTGTTTTGTTTATAGTTCTCTTCTTTGTTCTCAACTCAATAAACATGAGACTTATGCAGGATTTCCCCCTTTCATTAAGAATCAGGGCTGAGGGAGTTTCAATCATAAATCTTCCCATGACAGGCGTAAAAGTTACAGACTCAATACTTATCGGTATCGGAGGATTCATCTTCCAGTTTGTCGCTATGATAGGAATGTTTGTGAGCACTGATTACCTTATGAAATTCAAAGTAAATATCAAATAATTTTTATCCGGGTGTCATGGAAACGATGCCCGGATTTTTATTTTGATGTTTATGATTTTAATTGACAATTATAGTATAATATTATAAAATAAACGGGGATAATAATTTTGGTGATTTATTTTGAAAAAGCATTTTCCCGTAGGCATGAGGACGTTAAAAACTGCCCTGTGCGTTTTAATCTGTCTTCTGATTTATAAACTTTTTTATTATCTCTATTTAAGTTTCGGCGATGTGAAAATTATTTCGTTTATCCACAATTATCTTTTAGGCTCGTCGCCAAGCTTTGCCTGCATAGCAGCCGTTATCTGCCTGCAGGATTCAATCAAAAGTTCTGTCGAGTTCGGCATAAGCCGCATCATAGGCTCTGTTCTCGGCGGTATTACTTCCGTTGTTCTGAGCCTTATAAACGCAAAAATATTTGCTTCACGGGCAGATATTTTTGTCTGTGTTTTCGGCGTTTTATTTCTTATATGGCTTTGCAACGCAATTTCACACAAGGAAGCTTCGTCAATTACTGTAATTACTTTTCTTATTATCATTATAGGCATTGACTTTGCACGGCCCCTTATTGCAGCCACAAACAGAACATTCGGCACTGTGATAGGTGCGGCAATTTCAATTACGGTAAACAAAACTATAAAAGCACCTGTAATAAATCAGGACATCCTTTCATATTAGTGTAAAAAAAAGAAAGGATGAACACAATGAAATTTATTATCAGAAACGCAGTCCAGAATGATTTACCGTCAATTATGAAGTTGTTTGAAAAGAAAGGAGAATATCCGCTCTCCTCTCCCGGCAAAGAAATGAGAGAGCTTTTTTCCGCCATGCTTTCAGACACTTCACGATACATATTTGTAGGAGAAAAAAACGACATTATATCAGCGTTTATCTCCATGCGTATTGAGCCGAGATTTGAAAATTTATTTAAATTTTCCGCATTTATAACCGACATCAGAGCCGACGGAGATTCGGCAAATATTCTTACTGCTGTTTTATCACGTGCAACGGCAGTTGCCATGGAAAACAGCTGCAGTGAAATAATTATTTCCGATAAAAACGTGACTTCACAATCGCAGGCTGTTTATTCAATCTGCGGATTCTGCGGAAACAATACATTTTTTACTAAAAAACTATAGGGTGAAAAAAATGAGGATGTTGAAACTTGAGAAAAAACATATACCTTACGCTTTGCTTGCGGTTGCCTGCGTGACAGTTGCAATTCTCTGCATTGTGAAAGCTTTTGATTCGGTTAAATATAACGAGTTTTTAAGCGATTCAAAAATTCTGGACCCACACGCAGTAACGCTTGTTGCAGACGGTGGAAACGGCACAGATATCCCGAAAAACACAAAATATGCCGTTGACGACCTGCGTCAGAAAGGTTTCACAAACATGAAAATCGACGCCCGTCTTACTGCAGACAAAAAGTGGGTTGCTCTTGCCGACGAAAACATATCTTCCATTACAAAAGGTCACGGTAAAGTTTCAACATACAGTTATTATGAACTTCTCAACTACAACCTGAAAGCTTATCCCGGCGACAAAACTGCCGTAATTGAATTGGTAGAAGACACTTTTGCTTATGCTAATTCAAGCGAGCTTATCTGCACGGTTTACATTCACAATTTTGACAAGCCCGCAATAAAAGATTTACTTGATTCCCTTGTAAACACCACAACACGTGTGTTTTACATTGCTTCTTCTGACCTGAGAATACTTGAATATGCAAAATCAGTTATCCCCTCGCTCAATGTTATTTATTACGTTGACGAAATAACAGAAGAAAACATCGGTGTCTGCAAAAACAACATGGAATACACACTTTGCTTCAATGCAGACAACAGAAAAAACACAAAGCAAATGCTTGAACTGGCAGCAGAATACGACGTGCGTACAATCTGCTACGGTGCTGAAAAACTTAAAGATATTGAAAAATTCTATAAAATGGGAATAAGATTTTTCGTAAACGATACTGTGCAGATAGGTGATATCCAATGATTGAAGAAAAGTATGATATCGTAGGGATGCACTGTGCGGCATGCTCTTCTGCAGTTGAGAGAGTCACACGCAAGCTTCCCGGAGTTAAAGAATCTTACGTCAATCTTCCCCTTAACAGGCTTATAATTTCCTATGACGAAAGCCTTACATCTCAGGAAGACATTATAAACAAAATAAAAAAAGCAGGTTTTTCCGCTTCACTTCACAAAGAAGAAACGAAAGAAAAAGAACCTGAAAAAAATTTGCAGAAAAAAGAAAAAATATCGCTGATGGCAGAGCTGTGCCTTTCAGCGATTTTGCTTTTCGTTTCTATGGGGCAGATGCTTTTTAAAAGCTTACCTTTCCCTGAAATTATTTCGATGGACAAAAGCCCCCTGAATTTTGCACTTCTTCAGCTTCTGCTTACTGTTCCCGTTCTTATTCTGGGCAGAAAGTTTTTCATAAGCGGTTTCAGATCACTTTTTAATTTGTCGCCAAACATGGATTCTCTTGTGGCTTTAAGCAGCACCGCTTCACTTATTTTCAGCATTGTTATGACCTGCCTTATAAGAGAAAATCCCCATGCAGTGCACAACCTTTACTATGAATCATCTGCAGTTGTTGTGGCTCTGGTGTCGGTAGGAAAATTTCTTGAAGAAAAAAGCAAAAACAAAACAAAAAGTGCAATTGAGGCACTGATGTCGCTTAACGCGGAAACGGCAATTTTGGTTGACGAAAACGGTCAATGGGAAGTGCCCGTAGAAATGATTAACGAGGGCGACACAATACTTGTCAAACACGGCATGAAAATCCCCCTTGATGCAATCGTCACTGACGGAAACGGACATGCTGACGAATCTATGCTTACCGGCGAAAGCCTGCCGAAAGAAAAAAATATCGAAGACGAAATAACTGCAGGAAGCATTCTGCTTGACGGCGCAGTTACGGCAAAGGTAATCCGCACGGGAGAAAACACAACACTTTCAAAAATAATCAGATTTGTGGAAGATGCCCAGGGTAAAAAAGCACCTATTGCACGAATGGCGGACAAGGTTGCAGGTATATTTGTGCCTGCACTTATCCTGACAGGTCTTGTAGCAGGAATCATATGGTTTATATTCACGAAAGATTTTTCTTTCTCTGTAAAAATTTTCACTTCCGTGCTTGTTATCGGCTGCCCTTGCGCCATGGGGCTTGCAACACCCACTGCGATTATTACGGCTACGGGCGTTGGCGCTAAAAACGGAATTCTTATCAAAAATGCAGAAGCACTTGAAACTATCCACAAGGCAGACGTTGTGATTTTCGATAAAACGGGCACTGTGACTGAAGGCAGAATGGC
>JAZSFV010000196.1:0-5947 GCA_045532395.1 Acutalibacteraceae bacterium | reverse complement strand
AAACGAATTTTTGAGAAAAGCAGTTATAAATCTCTACGAAAAAATGAAAGACTAAAGGTGAAGAAAAATGAAAAAAATTGCAAGTTTTACAATTGACCACACAATTCTTCCTAAGGGAATATATGTGTCACGAGTTGACGGCGATGTTACAACCTACGATATCAGAATGAGAAGACCTAATGTTGAAGAAGTTCTTACAAACGGCTCGATTCATACAATTGAACACCTTTTTGCAACTTATGTAAGAAATTCAGTTTTTGCAGATAACATAATTTATTTTGGACCTATGGGTTGCAGAACAGGTTGTTATTTTTTGACACGCGGTATGGACGGACAGGATGTTATCAACCTTACACGTGAAGCTTTTAAATTTATTGCTGATTACGAGGGAGATATTCCCGGTGTAAGTGCCGTTGAATGCGGAAACTATCGCGACCATGATTTGGAAAAAGCAAAAATTGATGCAGAGGACATGGTTAAAGTTCTGGAAGGTTATACAAACCTTGAATACCCCGCAAAATAATTTATAAATAAAAATTACCGCTGAAGTTTTAATTGACTTCAGCGGATTTTTTATCTTTTTGAGCACCAGTATTTAATTGTGCATGGGATTTTTAAAAGGTGATTAGGGTTTGCGGTTTTCAGGTCGGCAGGGTTGATTCCTTTTGATTTGAAATAAGGATAAAGATATTTCAGATTGCTATAGAATCTGCCGTAATTTTTGTTTTTGTTTTCAGTCCAACCGATTTCTGAAACTGCACAGATTCGGGGAAAAAGCATGAAAGAAAGTTTATCGAAATCTCTTATATATTCTGACCATGCAGGAGTTTCAACGCCCAGTAAGTTTTCTGTTTTTTCTGCAGAAAAGTTATAAACTTTTTTAAGCGGAGTCATGTGGTACGGATAGTCGGAATAAAAATGGAAAAAATCAGACTCGATATATTTTCCGCCACACTTAATAAAATCTTCCATTATATTTTTGTTGTGGAGCCAGTGCTGAATGACGGTTGTCTGACAATTTATTTTTCCGCTTTTTAAAGTGTCATTCCACATGATAGGTGTTTTGTTTCTTGAAAAAAGAAAGTCTCCGATTCTGTTCATAAAATAACCCTGGAGTTCATCAAAGTCACGAAGATTTTCTTCTTGTAATTTCTTTTTGCAATCCTCACAGTTTTTCCAATTCTTTTTCGGCACTTCATCTCCACCGATATGGAAATATTTTGACGGGAAAAGAGGGATTATTTCGTCTAAAAGTTCATAAAGAAATTCATAGACTTTTTCATTACCTGCACATAAAATTTCAGGAAAAATTCCTTGCTTCATACACACATCAATTTTTTCTTTTTGACACGAAAACTCAGGGTAAGAAGCGATAATTGCAATTGTGTGTCCCGGCAAATCAATTTCGGGGATAACGTCAATGTATCTTTCTTTGCAGTACGAAACTATATCGCGTATTTCATCGTGAGTGAAAAATCCGCCATGTGGTTTTCTTTCGTTTGTTCTGCCGAAAAGTGAGTTTTTCCGGTGAGAGCCTATCTCGTTGAGCAAAGGAAATTTTTTGCTTTCAATACGGAAGCCCTGGTCATCGCTTAAGTGAAAATGAAAAACATTCATCTTAAGATATGATGCGGCATCGATTATTTTTTTGATTTCTTCTACAGTGAAAAAATGTCGGCAAGGGTCGAGCATAAAACCGCGGTGAGAAAATTGCGGTTCATCTTTTATAATGCAATCAGGAATTTTTTCGCCTGAGTTTTTCAGTTGCTTTATAGTTTTTTTAGCGTAAAATTTTCCTTGGTTTTCTGAAAATTTTACTGTAATTTTTCCGTCTTTAATTTCTATTTCGTAGCCGTCTTTTTTATAAAAATTTTCTACTTTCTGAAAAGAAATTTCTGTGTCTTTCAAATCGTTTTCGATGCCACAGATTTTTACTTCATTTGGGTAGGGGATAAGAGGCAGATTGTTTTTCATAACTATCACCTTCAAAAAAAGGGTTGCCGGAGCAACCCTTTAACTTGATTGATTACATCAGATTTTCTTTAATTTGCCGAGATTTTTAATAAGATTCGGAATGCCTTTGCAAATGATTCCCAGACCCTTGCACATCTTATCTTCGTTAAGAATAACAAGAAGACCGTTTGCCATTTCGGGGCTGAAAAGACCAAAACTCATAGAAACGAAATTCTTAATCGGTGTCTGGAGAGCAACGGCGCCCATAAGAGTGTCTTCGCCAAGGAATTTTTTGAGCATTCTGTTGAGTCTGCCGCCCCATTTGCCGTCTGCTGCATCTTCAAGAGTGTTGAGAAATGTAAGGGGCTGGCTCTTATCTCTTTGTGAGGGAGGAAGCTCTTTGCCGTAAACTGCAGCAAATTCTTCGTCTTTAACTGCAGAGATGTCTGCGCCATAATAGCAGGGAGCAGTTTCTTTATAATCAGGAATTTCAGCTTCCACTGTTGATTCAACATAAACTGATGCTTCGAGTTTTATATCGCGGCTTGAAGCACCAACGAGGATTCTGAAATCACCGCTTTCAACGTGCCAATCGTGAAGGTTTACATTGTAGTAAGCAAAAGCACGTTTGTCGAGAGTAATTTCAACTTCCTTTTCTTCGCCTGCTTTAAGGAATACTTTCTTGAAGCCTTTAAGTTCTTTGACAGGACGGTAAATTGTGCTTTCAACGTCGCTTACATAAACCTGCGCAATTTCAGCACCGTCAACAGCGCCTGTGTTTTTGATTTTGAATGAAACAGTAACAGAATCTGCGTCTTTGATTTTATCAGCAGAAACTTTTATGTCGCTATACTCAAATGTTGTGTATGAAAGACCGTGTCCGAAGGGGAAGCGTACTTCTTTCTTTGCAGTATCATAGTATTTATAACCTACATATATACCTTCTCTGTATTC
The DNA here is from genome assembly GCA_045532395.1 of Acutalibacteraceae bacterium. GTDB lineage: Bacteria > Bacillota > Clostridia > Oscillospirales > Acutalibacteraceae > SIG575. Next base: position 3,040 of record JAZSFV010000196.1, on the reverse strand, counting down.
AACTGAAACAGGTGTGCCGGGGAAATAGTTGTAGCTTGCGTTATCGCTGAGTGCCATGGGATATGTTTCAGCAAGTTTACCGCTGGGGTTAACATTGCCAAAGAGAATGTCACATACTGCGCTTCCGCCAGCCTGACCTGTAAGGAACATGTTGAGAATTGAAGGAACTTTATCCGCCCAGGGCATTTCGATTGCAGCGCCGCCTGAAAGTACAACAACAACATTTTTGTTGACTTTAAGAACTTCTTCCACAAGCTTGTTGTGAAGCTCGGGAATGTTAAGATGCTTTCTGTCGTTACCTTCTGTTTCGTATTCATCAGTAAGTCCGATAAAGAGAAGAGCAACATCAGCATTTTTTGCTGTGTTGACAGCTTCTGAAATGTAAGCTTCGGGTTTCTTTTTATCTTTTTTCTTTGTTGAATAGCCTTGTGCATAACTGCAGTTAACGCCCATATCTTTCATTGTGTCGTATGCGCAATCAAGGCTGATGGGATTGATGAGTGAAGAGCCTGCGCCCTGATAACGTGGAGTTTTTGCCATTTCGCCGATAACTGCGATGTTAGCATCCTTTTTAAGAGGAAGAAGGTTGTTGTCGTTCTTCATAAGAACCATACACTGAGATGCTATTTCACGTGCAATTTTGTGGTGTTCCTGAGGGTCGTATGTATATGAGCCGAGAGATTTTTCGGCTTTTTCAACGAGTTTAAGAATTCTTGCACAAGCAGTGTCAAGAACTTTTTCATCAAGAGTACCGTTTTTAACAGCTTCGACAATTTTACGTGTGCCTTCGCCTGAAGATGTGGGCATTTCGATTTCCTGGCCTGCAATAAGTCCGGGAACACGTTCGTTTTCTGCACCCCAGTCAGTGATAACAAGATTTTCAAATCCCCAGTTATCGCGAAGAACATCGGTAAGAAGCCATTTGTTTTCTGCACCGTATGTGCCGTTGACACGGTTGTAACAACACATTACTGTCCAGGGCTGAGCTTTTTTAACAGCAATTTCAAAAGGAAGAAGATATGTTTCACGGAGAGTTCCTTCGTCAATTACTGCGTTGACAGTCATTCTGTGAGTTTCCTGGTTATTTGCAGCGTAATGTTTAAGAGATGTGCCGATTCCTTTTGACTGAACACCGTTTACAAATGCTGCTGACATTTCACCGGCAAGAACACCATCTTCAGAGAAATATTCGAAGTTTCTGCCGCAAAGGGGAGAACGCTTTATATTAGTGCCGGGGCCGAGAAGAACTGAAACCTGTTCTTTTAAGCATTCGTCACCAAGAGCCTGACCCATTTTATAAATAAGGTCAGGGTCCCATGAACAAGCAGTTGCAGATGCTGTAGGGAAGCAGATTGCGGGAACACCTTTTAAAAGGTCGTTGTTTTCTTCAGGGTTGCCTTTTTTACGGATTCCATGAGGGCCGTCATTGAATGCAATTGAACGAAGACCAACTCTTTCTATCGGCTGACTGTGCCAATAGTCAAGGCCGTCACAAAGACTTGCTTTTTCTTCAAGAGTCATTTCGGAGAGCATTTTCTGGTATTTATTTTCTGACAAAGTAATCACCATTCTTTCCCATGTAATTATACATATTCATAATAGCAGTTATTTAAATAAAAGTCAATCAATTATCCTTGACATTAGCGGAAGTGAGTGATATAATTTATGCATATCGATAAATCGTTGACGGAGAAGGCTGTTTTCAACTGCTTTTTTTCAGAGAGCGTCCGACCCGGCTGAAATCGGATGTAAAAAAGCGAAAACCGTTACCGCTCCCGAGAGCTGCTGAAAGCACAGATTAAGGCAGACGTAAAACTTGCGTTAAAAGTTTTTAAAGTGGTCGCTCTTTTGCGGCAATACGGGTGGAACCGTGGGTAATTTATGCTCATCCCTGATTTTTTCAGAGATGGGCTTTTTATTTTTTTTGCATATCATATAAGGAGAGATAAATCATGATTAAAGTAAAACTCAGAGACGATATCCGTGAGTTTGAAGCAGGCATCAGCGCTATGGACGTTGCAAAAAGCATCGGCGCAGGTCTTTACAAGGCTGTTTGTGTCTGCAGAATCAACGGCGAGGTTAAAGATTTGAGAGAAACTCTTAACGAGGACTGCGAACTTGAATTTGTAACTTTCGACGATGAAGATGGTAAAAAAGCATTCAGACACACAGCTTCTCACATTCTTGCACAGGCTGTAAAACGTCTTTATCCCAAAACAAAACTTACAATAGGACCTTCAGTAGAAAACGGTTTCTATTATGACTTTGACAGTGAAATCACATTTACTCCCGAGATTCTTGAAAAAATCGAGGCAGAGATGAAGAAGATTGTCAAAGAAGAACTTCCTCTTGAAAAATTTGAACTCGCTCCTGAAGAAGCAATCAGACTTATGGAAGAAGCAGGGGAAGATTACAAAATTGAACTTATCAAAGAACATGCTGATAAGGGAGAAAATATTTCTTTCTACAAGCAGGGCGAATTTGTTGAACTCTGTGCAGGCCCTCACGTGCCTGATACGGGCAGAATCAAGGCTTTCAAGCTCACTTCATGCACAGGTGCTTACTGGAGAGGCGATTCAAACAACAAAATGCTCCAGAGAATTTACGGTACTGCATTTACAAAATCTTCACTTCTTGAAGAACATCTCACAATGCTTGAAGAAGCAAAGAAACGTGACCACAACAAGCTTGGCCGTGAACTTGAAATTTTCACAACAGTTGATTGTATCGGCCAGGGACTTCCCATTCTTCTTCCCAAAGGTACAATTATTGTGCAGCTTCTTCAGAGATTTGTTGAAGACGAAGAAGCAAGAAGAGGTTGGATGAGAACAAAAACTCCTCTTATGGCAAAGAGTGACCTTTACAAAATTTCAGGACACTGGGATCACTATAAAGACGGTATGTTTGTTCTCGGTGATGAAGAAAAGGACGACGAGGTTTTCGCACTCCGTCCCATGACATGTCCTTTCCAGTATCAGGCATATCTCAACCGCGCAAGATCTTACCGTGATCTTCCTATGAGACTTGCTGAAACATCAAC
>JAZSFV010000185.1:0-8725 GCA_045532395.1 Acutalibacteraceae bacterium | reverse complement strand
TCCATTGAATATTCAGCTATGTCAGAAACGATTTTTGCGCTGAGTACGGGAGTGCCGTCTTCTGAAATTGCTTTTGCGCCGATGTCAACAGATGCAGGAATTGACATTGCATTGATAGCAAATGCAATTGCCTGACCTTTTGCAAGGTAAACCTCGTTGTTAGGACCGATATCGGTGTAGTCTGAAACCTGAACACCGGGCGTTTCATCGTCGCCGTAATAAAAGTCAACGAAAGTTATGCCTTCAGTTGAGCCGGTCATTGAGTTGTATGTACCTGAATCGATAAGATTTCCTCTTACTTCGATGATTGTGTTATGTGCTTCACCGTCTTCACAGTAAGCTTCATAGCCCATAAGCGAATCGTCTGAATCGCCGTAAACATCAATGGGGTCGTAAACCCTGACTGCGTCGAAATAGAATTCATCGCCTCTGTTCAGTTCGGGGAAGAAATCGCTGTTATATGCAGCATTTACGTAAATTGCAACATAATATGTGCCGTAATCAAGGTCATTGACTGAAACTACGGGAATCTGATAAAGTTCCCATGCTGTGTCACTCTTGTTAAGAACAGTAACGCCCTTGACAAGGTCTGTTTTTGCACTGTCTCTGTAAATATTCACACGGATTGCACCCTGCTCGGGACCCGTACGGCTGATGATATCAAAGCCTGTACCTGTGAATGAGAAACTTGCTTCTGTGTATTCTGTTGTGTTCTCATTGAGTTTAACACCCTGTCCGTGAACAAACATACTTGAACCGTTGGAAAGTTTGTTGTCGTTTTCATAAGTTGAATCATAACCATATGAATTTCCGCCGATTGTACCTTCGTCCTGAGGACCATCATGTTCACCATCTGTTACAACAGTCCATGATGAGCCTGTTGTGTAGAAGTCAAATGCTGATTGACTGAAGTCAGTTTCATAATACATTACGGATGCGGGAATAATATCAAGTTCCTGATACTGATATTCCTTATCTACATTACTTGAAACTTCAACAACAACAAAGACTTTTTCAATTTCGCCCATAAATTTATGGGGAGTAAACTGAACTGTGTTTCTGTCAACTATAACATAGTTACCGTTTGAAGATGTGAGAGTTTCAGTACCCTTTGAAATCTGGATATGAGAGGGGTCAATGTTTTTACTGTAATTCACAAAACCGATAACTTTGAGTGTTTCTTCAACTGCTGCGAAAGTATCAATATCATTTTTGAGAACATCAACCTGAATGGGTTTACCATAGTCGATAACTATTTTGTCAGGTAAAAGATTGGGGTCTGCTTCTTCAAGGTCAAGGTCCCAACGTACACCGAAGGCAACATAAGACCATGTGTAGTAGGTTTCTTCATAAGAAACAACAACTGTTGTCTGCGCACCTGTCTGTGTTGTGATGTTAGGTTCTGTGCCTGTAGTTTTGAATGCGTCTTCAGATGGTTCTGAAACGGTAATACCGCCTATAACAGTGTTGTCAACACCACTGGCAGTCTGCACGTAGTAACTTGCATTGATATCATAGAGGAAGAAACCTTCCGGAACGTGGTCTGCTGCTCTTACCTGCTGCTGAGGAATTGTAGCGTCAGCATTAAGGTTAAGGGGAACAACCACAGCGGAGCCAACATAAATTCTGTTAGCATCGGGAACAACCTCACCTGCATGGTTAACAGGCTGACCTTTTTCATTTACAAGATAGAAACGGATAGTGGTATCTGCACCACCCCATGAAATAGCAGGAACGGGGAAAATCTGTTTAGCATACTTACCTTCAACATCAACATATTCAAGGTATGCTTCCTGGTTAGTATAGTAAACATCTTCAGGGCGTTCACCTTCAAGAGCACCTTTAAGGTAAACGTAGTAGTTGAGTACAACTTCATGGTCTGTGATGTTACCGATATCCCATACGAATGTTTCAACGCCGTCTGCAGTTTTTTCATAAGTGAAATTTGCTGCAGCGATAATTACGGAGCCGTCATCATTTATTGTCATAATATTCTGACCTGCACCGATTACATCTGAATAAGCTTCTGTACCGTCGGCATTGAAAGTAACCTGTTCGATTGTATCAAAGTTACCTGTTCTCTGGCCTGTAAGGTCCGCACCTGTTTCAGGGTCAACTGTGCCGATGGGATAAAGTTCATAAGAAAGAACATTGATTACAGGAGGTGTATCAAGGTTTGCTGTGTTGTCGCCTGAACCACTGTAAGAAGCCATCTGAAGTGTGAACTTATCACTGATAATGTCTGTTGTTCTTGCATTTGTGCCTGAATATTTAACCTTCGTTGCAAGAGATTTATAAAGTGCATCAAGTTCTGCTTCATTTTCAGCTTCGTAATAGTCAGAGGGAGTTGACGCAATTGTCTGGAGAACGTGTTTTGTTGCAGATGAGGGAATATAGTAAGTACCACCGTTTACACCGTCAAGTGTGGGCATTGAAGATGTAGCACCCTGTGTAACTGAACCGTTAGCCATACCGAAACCGATACAATGGATTGTGTTGACAAAGTCAAGGTCTTTAACCTTATTAGCCCAGTCATTATGGTGGGTTGTGATGTATTCTGTCCAACCTGCGTTGTAAGTAACGTTCTTTGTTTCAGTTGAACCGTCGTTATATGTAACAGTAACATCCATTGTTGAAGTTCTGTCGATATCATTGCCGTCTTTATCGTTACCCGTGCTTACATATGATGAAGACTCACCTGTTACGGGGTCAATGTAAAGCATACTTGCAGTAAGGTCTGTACTGCTTCTTGACTTATAGTAAACACCGTCAAAGTGCGTAGGTGCACCGTCAGTCATGAAAACTATATGAACATCGTTGCCGTTGAGTTCATAAAGCTGATTTGCAAGCTCATAAGCCTGCTGGAAAGCATAGTCGTAGTTAGTGCCACCAGTTGTTGCCTTAACGAGCTGGTCAATTGCTTCCTCTGCATCTTCAACATCTGTCATTGCAAGGTCACCAAGCTGATAAACGTCATCGTTTTCAGCAGCGGTTGAATGAGTGTTATAGTCACCGTCGATACCTGCGAAAGCAAGGAGTGTGAATGTATTTTGAAGGTCGCCATCGTTATCCGAAAGAAGTTCCTGTGCGAAAAGTTTAGCAGCATGCTTTGAAGCATTAAGACGTTGAGAAGTACCTGCTGAAACTGCGGTGTCGCTGTAATCATAAGTTTCATCATTCCAGCTCATTGAGTTTGAAATATCTGAAATGAGAAGAACGTTAACTGAGCCGACTTCTGAAACGCCTGCAACATCAAGGTGTACCTGAGCCACACCTGTGTTATTGAACTCTGTCGCGTTACCGATAACACCTTTGTCGATACGTACTGCACCTTCTTCGGGATATTCGGGATAATGTGTTGCACCCTCAAGTCCGTCATAGGGGTTTGCGTCAACTGTCACACGGACAGTTCCGTATTCAATACCTTCATAAGAAATTGAAGCATAGGAATAGCCCGTTGTTGTTATGTCGTAACCTGTGATTTCGAGGCCGTTTGCAATTGTGATTTCTTCAACTGTATCGTCATCATAGAGAATCTTGAGAACGATATCTGAAAAATCAGGTTCTACATTCTGGAGTGTTCTTACAGGAGCATTACCTGTAAGTTTTGTGGAAATAATAGTTTTGCTTCTTACTGTTACAGGAATTGTAAGAACGATAGGTTCTTTAAGTGCTGTGCCGTCAACAGCCGTGAGAGTTGCAGTGATGTTTGTTGTACCATCACCTGCTGCAGTAATTGTACCATGTGAAACAGTTGCAACTCTGTTATTTTCAGTTGCCCAGTTGATTGTACAACTTGCAATATCAACTTCTGTTCCGTTTACAAGAACTGTGCCGTTAATGATTTTTGTATCACCGGGTTTCATGTTTGCGCCGCCGGGTGAAAGTCTGAAGATTACATCCTCACCTGCTGATTCACTTGTGAATCTGTAAAGGTAAACGTTTGAAGAACTTGTTGAAGCACTCCATGAGTTGTTGTTATATCTGAGATAATAACTTCTGTTGCCTGAACGTCTTGAAATTCTGTATGCACCGTTATTCTGATTACTGATTGTAAGGCTTGTGCTGCTTGTGCTGAGCGAAAGTGAGTTTCTCGACGGATTTACATATCTTCCGTTATTTGAAACTGAGCCTGAGGATGAACCTGAGATTGTCCAGGCAATTGTTGAATCATCCTCAACTGTAATTGTACTGTTTGAAATTGTAACTGCAGTTCTGCCTGATGAGTTATTGTTATTTGTAAGGGCATAACCTGAGTTTGAGTTTGTGTTTACAATAAGGTATTTTTCACCTGCATCAACACCGTTTGTATCAAGAGTATAAACTTTACCGCCTACAAGGTTGCCCGTACCTTCAACGTCTTCGATTACCACTTCTTCTATGGGACGAAGGCCGATACCTACGGGAGTCATAACATCAATATCAAATATGTACTTGCCATTTACAAGAGAGCCTTCAACTTCAACTACTTCGCCGTGGTCAATAACGAAACCAACTACACGTTCTTCCGCCCATTCTGCAGGAACAGGAATTGTAACAGTTGCAGTTTCGCCTATGATAGTACCATTAATATCATAAGCACGGAATGTATCGTAGTCCATTTCTTCGATGAGTGCTTCGTTGCTTGAAGAAATTACTGTACCTGTAAGATTTTCAACGCCGTCAACAATGATTGTTGTGCCATCAATAGTTACCTGATTTTCAGGGAGAACTGCTTCGTTCTGTGCATATTCATAAACTTCGGCATAAGCCATGATGAACGGACCTGCGCCTTTACCTTCGTTATCGTAGAAAGTAGCATTACTGCTACCGGGTGCACCTTTGAAACAGATATCTGTAAGATTATCGTTTTCAAGTTTGTTTTCGCAGATACCAAGATATGCATCAAGTGCCATATCTGTGTAACTATCGTCAATCCAGCCGTTGTTTACTGCTTTCATAATGCCGTAAACCATAAGTGCAGTACCGCTTGTTTCATAGCGGTTATCTGTTGAATTTGCAGCACCTGTGACATAGTTTGTCCACATACCGTTGTCTGCATTCTGGTATGCTTTCATGCCGTCAATAAGTTTCACAAGCTGTGCTTCAAGTTTTGCAAGGTTTTCGCCCTCAACGTAATCCATTACGTCCACGAGAGCAGCTATGTACCAGCCGATTGAACGGAGCCAGTAACTGCCTGAAGTATCGCTCGCAGAGTTACCTGCATGGTAGAAAAGACCTGTTGATTCGTCGTATAAGTTTTCGCTTACCCATGTAAGACGAGTAACAATCTGATCAAGTTCTTCAGTATCACCGATATGCGCTGCGTATTCTGCATAGAAAGGCAGAATCATATAAAGACCATCAAGCCAGACATTAAGAGATGAGGGGCTTTGCCATGTGTGGTCAAAGTTATATCCTCTGCTTGACGAACAATACTGTGCTTCCGCATCTTTAAGGTCGTTATAAAGTGTACCTGCCATCGTGAGATAACGGCTGTCGCCTGTAATCTTGTAATAGTCAAGAAGTAAACTTGCAGTTTTGTAGCAGTCTGCACCATGGTAATCAACATAACCTGCATTCTGTTTGCCTGCAGAGTTTTCAGTCCATGTGCCGTCGGGAGCAATAAGTGCAGAAAGGTATTCTTCGACGTAAGCTGAATAAACAACATTGCCTGTTACATCGTAAAGATAATCGACGCCTTCAAAAACAACGCCGTTGTAGTAACTCCAGTCATAAAGATATGCTTTGTTGGTTGATTCACGTCTTTCGTTATCCCATGTGAACTCTGCTTCCCAGGTGGATGCAACAGCCGCAGGGTTGTTTGTGTGATTATCAATTGTAAGGCTGTGTACGTAACTGTCCGATTTGTCCAGCGCAGCAGCAAGCCTTTCGTTTGTTTCTGCTATTGTTGCTGCAATTGCACCAAGCGGCAAAGCAGAAAACAACATACATACAAACAAAATCCATGATAAAATTTTATGATATGTTTTTTTCAATGCAAACTCCTCCGTTTATCAAAAATCCAAATAGGCATAGTACCCCTTATTTTCCATTGTTAATAATATCACAAAAAAAGAACTACGTCAACAAAAATAAAAAGTTTGTTGACGTGGTTGGGATATTATTCAAGATTTTTTATAATACCTTATTGTATAAAAGTTTTTTGATTTTTAGTGTTATTTGAAAGAATTACGAAAAATCAAATCTCGCACAAAAGGTAACAACCAAATGACAGACAATATGATGTTCTGCCAAAAGTGTGGAACTAAGTCTTAAAATCTTCCACGGAATAACCGATTGCTAACATGCCCCATCACCTAAGACGCCACACACCAAGTGGTAAACAACCAGCACCCACAAGTATTTCCTACTAAAAAGCAAGGTAATATTAGAACCGATATGAAAGTCAGTATGATTATTCTCACAATAAAATCATTGAAAATTATTATAAAGAACTGAGTAAACAATATGAATAGTCAAAGCGATAACAAAGTATTAGTAACATAGTAAAAAATGCAACGCTATTTATTACCTATTCAATTGATTAGTAAGAAAATCTCTCTAACCTATCGTTAAATTACTGATGATCGTTAAACAGCTGAATACTGATAGCACTTTTCATAAAAAAACTAACTCCCTGCATTTTCCATCAACATACACAAATTGATTATTAACAATAAACCGCCGAGGAGGTTATCCCCGGCGGTTTATTATTATAGTTTAATGTTGAAAAGTGGGTTCTCGTAATGAAGATTGCCACAATCGCAATACTGCTGGATATTAATAAGTCTATAGAAGAATTTTATTATCTTCCAGAAGAATCCACTAATTCCACTCTTATGGCAAGCATGGTTACAGAGTTGTTCATCACAGTTATCACAGTAACCGTCATTATCCTCATCGTTGTGTCCGGTTGCTTCGATTGTTTCAGTTTCACAGCTGATTTCCGCATCACAAACTGTACAATAAATTACTATATCTTTACTACCATTTTCTGTACAATCAGGAGCAACATAGTTTTCTTCAACTGTATCTTCAGGTGTATGACCGAGTGCAGGAGCATTTTCGTCGTCGATTGTAACTTCTTCACCACAAACATAACAGTTACCTGTCTTTGTGCCGTTTTCTGTACATGTAGGATTATTATTTGGTGTGTAATTTCTTACATCATGGTTACCTGATTCGCAATTTGTAAGATTTCTTTCAACAACAGCGAGAATCTGGTTTGCAACCTGAGTTGCTTCATTAACGATATTCTGTTCGCTTTCGATTAAATCTCTGCGAAGATTACCATCAGCATCAAAATCAGGATTATTTGCTGTATAACTCTGAACAGCAGTATAAATTTCAGCCTTTGCTTCATCAGTAAGCTCAGAGCTGTTAAGATAAGCCATAACCTTGCCAAATGCTTCGTCATAAGCTGAATAGTCAGCACCTTCAACAGGTTCCGTTGTTGTGTGATTTGCATCATTCATACAAGTATATGTATAATAACCATTTTCCGTTTCAGTAGGTCTTGTGAGTATGCCTTCGCCGTAATTGTGGCATTCCTTAATTTCAACGCCGATACTGGACATTTTCTCGTTTGCAAGGTCAAGCTTTTCACCGTCAAGGTTATAATAAGCTCTGCAAGGTGCCAGATAACCGCCGAGAGTACTGTCACTATTATAATCTACACCGATAAGGTAGTATGAACCGCCGTCAAAAATAATGTCTTCCGACTCGAGCAAAATTGAGTAATCGAAATAGCCTCCGCCAACAGAATCGGTAAAGGTTGCGCCATCAATAACTCTTAAAGTATCTCGTGAAGATGCTCCACCATATGTCCATTTTTTGCCGTTAAGGTCAAAAATGACAGCCTTATCAAGGCTAGCATCGGCGATAGGACAACGGTTATCCCTGATAACCTTTATCGTGCTACCATCTTCTGCCTTCTCTACAGCATCAGAAAAATCTGTGTGATAGGTTACTGTTTCGCCCGTAGTAACAGAGAAATATGCGTTTGCCTGACAGTTAGAACATACAAAATCAGCCGACCAATCGTGACCGAGTGCAGGGACTTCTTCCTGTGCTGTTGTCATTTCATCACAACGAGAACAATGTGCACCCTCTGTAAGACCTGTATTTACACAGTCAGGAGCAACCGCTTCATCAGTAATCATATCGTGACCGAGTGCTGGAATAATTTCTTGTTCAGTTGTTGCTTCATCACAACGAGAACAGTGTGAGCCTTCTGTAAGACCTGTATTTACACAATCGGGAGCAACTGCTTCATCGATAACAATATTATGAGTAAAAGTTACTGTTACTACATCAGACAAATAATCTGATTCGCCTACAGTTGCTTTACAGCAATATGTTTTTCCGCATTCAGGGTGCTGTAACTTTTTTTCTGTTTCCGTTTCATTTATTTCACTTGTTCTTATAAGCTCAAATTCAAATACTAAAGATTCTCCGGCATTAGTATATATTCCGACAATTACTTCTGCATCTGAATTTACTGTTACACTTGCAGTCCCTGTAGATGCTAAAGTTTCATTAACTGAATAGTCTTTGGTATAAACATCTAAATTAAATGAAGAATCGGAGCTTGTAGAAGCTCTTATAATGTCACCAGCCTGAACACCAACGGTAAATAAATCATAATAGAAGCCTGTATGCAACCATTTTCCGTTTTCAAAAGTTGCATCGTCAAAAGCGGTTGTATTTTCAGGGGTTAAAACAGTATTTTCTGCCTCATACC
>JAZSFV010000090.1:0-3640 GCA_045532395.1 Acutalibacteraceae bacterium | reverse complement strand
AAATGCAAAAGAGATGGCTATTCTCGATTCAACTGACAGAATAATCAGAATTATTGAAAACACCATAAAATAAGGTATCACATAAAAATCCTTTCGGCATATTATGGATTGAGTTATAATTGTCGGAGGGATTAAATATGGAAAAGTTGGTTATAAACGGAGCCGGAAAATTATCAGGTGTAATATCGGTGCATGGCTCGAAAAACAGTTCTTTGCCAATAATAGCAGCTTCAATTCTGTGTAATGCAGAAGTTGTTTTACATAATTGTCCCGACCTTACCGATATAGATGCGGCTGTTAACATACTTCGCTTTCTCGGTTGTAAAATCAGCCGTGAAAATGACACTTTGATAATCAATTCCGAAAATATTAATACTTCAGAAATACCTCACGATTTAATGCATGAAATGAGGTCGTCGATTGTCTTTCTCGGTGCATTGTTAGGCAGAACCGGAAAGGCTGAAATATCTGCTCCGGGCGGGTGTGAAATTGGTCTCAGACCAATTGATCTGCACCTTAAAGCCATGCGTGAATTAGGTGCATTTATCGAAGAAGAAAACGGAAATCTCTGTTGCAGTATAAACGGACGCATGAAGGGCAGGGAAATAACACTTGCTTTTCCAAGCGTAGGCGCAACAGAAAATATAATTATTGCATCGACTGTGGCAGAGGGGAGAACAACCCTTATAAATGCGGCAAGAGAGCCTGAAATTAAAAACCTTGCAGACTTTCTTAATCTCTGTGGTGCGAAAATTCATTTTGCAGGGGAGTCGACAGTAATAATTGACGGAGTGGAAAAACTTCATGGTGCAGAATTCTGTATAATTTCAGACAGAATAGTAGCAGCAACTTATATGGCGGCTGCAGCAGTAACAGGTGGAGATTTGGAAATTACAAATTTTCCGGTCCGCGATATTGTCCCGGTGCTTCCCGTGTTCTATTCAACCGGGTGTGAGATTTTGTCAGATGAAACCCGTCTTAAAATTAAAGCACCCAAAAGACTCAACACTGTGGGCACAGTGAGAACTATGCCGTTTCCCGGATTTCCTACGGATTTTCAGGCACCGGCTATGACAATGGCGTCTGTTTGTGACGGCACGTCAATTTTTATCGAAACAATTTTTGAAAGCAGATATAAACATGTTCCCGAACTGAAAAGAATGGGAGCAAATATAAGCATTGAAGGCTCGGTTGCGGTAGTGCAGGGCGTGAAAAAACTTAAATCCGCAAATGTATATGCAGAAGATTTGCGTGGCGGGATTGCTCTTGTTCTTGCAGGTCTTTCGGCAGAGGGCACATCCTATGTACACAACCTTAATCATATAGACAGAGGATATGAAAATATAGAGGGAAATTTCCGTTTGTTAGGTGCGGATATAAAGAGGGAGATTAATTAATGGAAAACAATAATACGTCAAACGTTTATGATATATCCAAGGCTAAAAAAGCGAAAAGAAAGTTAACTCCTGCAGAACGCAGAAAAAGAAAAAGAATTGTAAGAGTTACTGTATTCTTCGCTATTTGTCTTGCTGTGTTGTCAGGTCTTGTTATACTCATTTCACAGTTGCTTTTTAACGTATCAACAATAACAGTTACATATACAAATGCCGCTGACAGTTCAAAACGTTATTATACGGATGAAGAAATAATTGCAAACAGTACAATCGAAAAAGGCGATGGTTTGCTTTTTGTTTTCTCATCAAAGGTTTCCGAAGAATTGCAGACTAAGTTACCGTACATTTCTGCAGTTACAGTGAAAAAAGATTTGCCCTCAGGAATAATAATTGAAATAACTGAATGTGCAAAAGTTTATTGCTTTGAAACGTCATCCGGCTATTATCTTACAGATGAAACGGGAAAACTTATTGAAAAAACAACTGAAACTTCAAAAAGTAAATATACAACAATTAAATATAAAACAATTACTGCTGAAGTGATTGGTGAGAAAGTGGTTTTAGGTAACGATACTGATAAGATATATGAATATCTTGCTCTCGTAAGAAAAGCAGGCATAAATATTACATCTGCAGATTTCACAAACATGGACAATGTATATATGAATTATGATAACAGAATATCGATTCATATAGGAAAAATGTCAGATGAGAAAAAGGGTGTGACTGCCTGGTCCAAACTTCAGCTTGCAAAAAAATCTCTTGAAGCTGAGGATAAAATTAATCCCGAACAAAGAGGCACTCTGAATATGACTATAGCTAAAAAGGCATATTTTAAAGCCGAAACAGAAATGCCTGATTGATTTTTTAAGAAAAATATCATAAAAATGAGAAACTTTCTTTAAATATTTGGATTATAAACTTGTAATTTGCATTTTAATGTGGTAAAATACTAGGGTATATAGAATAAATTTCCATAGGAGGATGTTAAAATGGCTTTTGAAATGGATAATGAATATGAAAGCGCTGTCCAGATTAAAGTTATCGGTGTCGGCGGTGGCGGCGGAAACGCTGTTAATCGTATGATCGATGCAGGTATCAGAGGGGCAGAATTTATTTCAGTTAATACAGACAAACAGATACTTGCTTTCTCTAAAGCAACACACAAAATTCAGATCGGTGAAAAATCAACACGCGGTCAGGGCGCAGGCGGCTTGCCTGAGGTAGGCGAAAAGGCTGCAGAAGAAAGCCGTGAAATTATCACAGACCTTCTTCAGGGTACTGATATGGTATTTATCACCGGCGGTATGGGCGGCGGCACAGGTACAGGTGCAGCTCCTGTAATTGCTTCAATTGCAAAAGAATTGGGTTGCCTTACAGTCGGCGTTGTTACAAAACCCTTCAAATTCGAAGGCAGAAACCGCATGACATTGGCACAGAAAGGCATTGCAAAACTTGCAGAGCAGGTTGATAGCCTTATCGTTATCCCCAATGACAGACTCAAATATGTAAGCGACCAGAGAATTACTCTTAAAAATGCTTTCGAAAAAGCAGACGAAGTTCTTCTTCAGGGTGTTCGCAGTATTTCAGAACTTATCAAAATTCCCGGATTTATCAACCTTGACTTTGCAGACGTTACAAGCGTTATGGAAAATGCAGGCTATGCTCACATGGGTGTTGGCCGTGCAAGTGGTAAAGACAAGGCTGAAGTTGCTGCAAACGCTGCAGTTACAAGTCCGCTTCTTGAAACAGAAATCAAAGGCGCTAAAGGTGTTATCATGAGCATCAAGTCATCTGAAGACATTGACCTTGAAGATGTTGAAGTTGCAGCAGATATCATCACTCAGGCAGCAGATCCGGATGCAGTTATCACATGGGGTGTTGCTTATGATGAAAATCTTGAGGACGAAATGGTTATTACTGTTATCGCAACAGGCTTCGGCAGCGATAATGGCTCAGACAAACTTCTCAACGATATCAAATCAAGTGTAGCATCTGCAAAGGTGACAAAGGCTCCTGAAATGCCCGCGTTTACTCAGGCTCCCGCAGCAGAACCTGCAGTTAAGGAAACTGTAAAATCTGAACCCGTGATGCCTAATTTTGATCCGGCTCCCAAGCCGGCAAAGGCACCTGCAAAGGAAACAGTTGCAACAGGCGCAAAAGATAAGCTTGAAGATGATGAATTCTATGTAATTCTCGATGACCTTATGAAGGGCAACAACTAATTTATAAATACAGAACTCCCG
>JAZSFV010000014.1:0-6260 GCA_045532395.1 Acutalibacteraceae bacterium | reverse complement strand
TGAAGTCACTTCAAAAGGCACTCGCTTCAACCGCGACAGATTCAGACACCCCATGCTATTTCTGAGAAACAACCTGACAGGTAAAATATGGTTTATGCAGATTGGCTGGTCAGGTCGTTGTAAATTCAACTTTGATTATAACGCACAACCTGACAGAAGCGTTACACGTCTTTCATATTCTGCACAAATCACTTCACATAACCCCATGCTTGTTATAAAGCCTTATGAAACTTTCGTTTCACCTGAAATTCACATCGGTCATGTTTTCGGCGACGTTGACGAGGCAGTAAACGAAATGATAAGCCATATAAGAAAATCTGTTCTGAACATGAAAGAAGCAGACCCTAAAGAATTGCTTATCGGTTGCGGAATGGGCGCAGAGCATGACATGACGGTGGAAACTTCAAAGTCGTATATCCGTCAGTTTGCTGAAATGGGCGGTGAAGTTTTCATAATTGATGCAGGCTGGGCTTGTCCCCCCACAAAGGAAGCATGCTGGTCTGATTTCAACGGCAGAAACATTCCCGATAAAGACAGATACCCGAAAGGCATTGAAGAAATACGTGATTATTGCTACGAAAACGGGCTTAAATTTGCAATGTGGGTTGACATTGAATCCATAGGGAAAGATTGCAGTCTTCACGATGAACACCCTGAATGGTTTTCTGTGAATCCGCTTAAAGAAAAAAGCCCCAAATACCTTGATTTATCACAGCCGCAGGTTGCCCAATGGGCTGAAAACGAGCTTGCAAGAATCATTATCGAATATAAGCTTGACCTTCTGAGAGTTGACCACAACGTGGATTTCACCGAATATTTCGGCATGAGAGAAAACGAAAACGGCATTTACGAATGCGTGGCAATGCGCCACATTCAGGCAGTTTACAAAATGTACGAAAAACTGAAAAAGCGTTTTCCCGATGTTATTTTTGAAAACTGTGCAGGTGGCGGCGGCAGGACAGACCTGGGAATGATGAAAAACTTTAACCACACATGGGTTTCTGACTGGCAGTGCGCACCATACTCGATTATCGTCACAAACGGCATGACAATGGCTCTGCCGCCTGAAAGAGTTGACAGACTTTTTGCAGGAATGGGTTGCCATTCTTACGGCTCTTTTGACCTGCAACTGCGCAACTGCATGTTGGGACACATGTCTTTAAACGTTGTTGCACCGCCGGATGCAGAAGTAAACAGTGAGCAGATGGAATTTATAAAGCATAGCGTCAGGCTCTACAAAGATTTTATACGCCCCATTCTTCCCGAGTCAAAAATTTACCACCACACCCCTGATTTGAAGAAAGATGATTTTGCAGTTATTGAAATTGCATCTGAAAATTCTGAAAAAGGTGTTATGGGCATTTTCTCACTTGCAGGAATAAAGGGAATTAAAAATGTACGCTTCAAGGGCGTTGACCAGTCGAAAAACTATAAGGTTTATCTTGACAACGAAAGATGCGCATTCAAAGTTTCAGGCAGAGAATTAAAGCAAAACGGACTCAATATAGAAATTGCATCTTCCTTGTCATCAGAGCTTATTACATACGAAACAGTATAAAATACAGGGGGCTGAAATGCCCCCTTATATTTTTTTAAAGCCCTCACCTATTATTTCACTTGACGGCAAAACGACGGTGAATGCGTTTTCATCAAACTCTGTGATTATTTTTGAAGCAAGATTCACTTCGTTTCTTTTTAAAGCACAAAAGAGCATTTTTCTTTCTTTGCCCGTATAACCGCCGTTTACATTGATTATGCTCACTCCCCTGCCAAGCTCATTCATAATCACGAGAGAAATTTTCTGCCAGCTTGAAGTTATTATCATCAGTGTCCGTGAATCGGTAAGACCGAAAAGGATTTTATCTATCACGTAGCTTGATACGAAAATCAGAATCAGAGAATACATGGCACTTTCAGCGTTTTTATAGACTATCCCTGACAGAATCACCACCAGAAAATCGCTTATTAAAATAAGTCTCCCCATTGAAAGATGGGGCTTTTTTAATTTTATCAGTTTTGCAAGGATATCTGTGCCGCCTGAAGTTAAATTTCTCATTAAAATAAGCGCCATTGAAAGCCCTGACAAAACTCCGCAGAAAATGACCGAAAGCATTTTGTCACCTTTATACGAGGGCAGAAAAGAAAGCCCATCAATGGAAACAGAAAGAAAGACTGTCACCAGAAAAGATTTTATTATGAATTTACCGCCGATTTTGCGAAGCGCCGCAATAAAAAGCGGAATGTTTAAAACAAGAGACACAATGCCGATGGGCAGAAAGGGAAAAAGGGAGTTTACGAGCATGGAAAAACCTGTCACTCCACCCTGGGCAATATTGTTATCTTTCAGAAAAACAGAAATGGCGGCACTGTAGATTATACAGCCGCCGCCACAAAAAATTATATCAAGAAAAGTTTCTTTTATTTTATTTTTCAAAGCGACACAACCTTATAAATTATGTATCTCTCTGAAAAGGAATCTGAGCCTTTCAAGGTCGCCTTTAAGGTAAAGGTAGCCAAACAAGGTTTCAAGCCCCGTTGCGTAGTGGTAGGTCACAACGTCTGCACTTTTAGGCACATGGCCTGTGTGAGCGTTTCTGCCACGCTTGAAGATGTCCGTTTCTTCTTCTGTCAGAACATCTTCAATCGCTCTTATTTTCCTTGCCTGAGCGTTTGCGGAAACTTCTTCAACTGCAAGCTGGTGGAGTTTCTTCACAGGTCTCGGGCATTCTGTAAGCAGAGTTTCACGCACAAACAAATCGTAAACCGTATCGCCTATAAATGCAAGCATCAGGGGGCTTAAATTGTTGGGGTCACAATTATTTTCAGTAAATCTCATAACAATATACCATTAAAGAACAAAGTCAAATTCAAGGTCGTAGATGCAGACTGTGTCGCCCTCTTCAATGCCTTTTTCAAGAAGCGCATCAATAATACCTGATGAACGGAGAACTCTCTGGAAATACTGCAAAGATTCGTAGTCGTCAAGGTCAGTTCTCTGGAGAATTTTAAGAAGCCATTCTGCTTCAACAAAGTAAACATCGTCCTGAACATCGATTGTAAATTTATTATCAGCCTTTTCAACGATAAGGTCTGTGGGAATTTCTTCAGAATCAAACTGCTTAATGGGAGGCAAGGACTGAAGCTTGTTCCACACTTTATTGATAACTTCCTTTGTGCCCTCTGCAATGGGAGCGCACATTGTCATGAATTCATAGCCTTTGGAAGTGATATATTCTTCCAGTCTCTGAAGCTGCTCGTCAGTTGCAAGGTCAACCTTGTTTGCAACAACAATCTGGGGTCTTTCTGACAGGTCTTTGTTGAATTTCTGAAGCTCGTTATTTATTGTTTCAAAGTCTTCAATGGGGTCTCTGCCTTCGCTGCCTGCAACGTCAAGGATATGAACAAGCATACGGCATCTTTCAACGTGTCGCAAAAATTCATGACCAAGACCGACACCGTCGCCTGCACCCTCGATAAGACCGGGAATATCAGCCATTACGAAAGAGTTTTCGTCGCCCATGTCAACAACGCCCAGAACGGGAGTGATTGTTGTGAAATGGTAGTTTGCAATGATGGGCTTTGCTTCGCTTACAACGGAAATGAATGTTGATTTGCCCACATTCGGGTAACCTAAAAGACCGTCGTCTGCAAGAAGCTTGAGTTCAAGCGTTACTTCCCAGCTTTCACCGGGCACACCGCTTTTTGCGAAACGTGGTGTCTGCCTTGTGGGAGTTGCAAAGTGGCTGTTGCCCCAGCCGCCTCTGCCGCCTTTTGCAGCAATAAACGAGTCCATAGCGCCCATATCAGCCATGATAGCACCGCTTTCAACCTCGCGGATTATTGTACCCTTGGGCACGCGGATTATCAGGTCCTGACCTTTTTTGCCGTTTCTTCTGCCACCCTGACCTTTTTCGCCATGCTGGGCACTGTATTTTCTTTTATAACGGAAATCGGCAAGAGTTGACATGTTTGTGTCAACCTGAAAGACAATATCTCCGCCTTTACCGCCGTCGCCGCCGTCAGGTCCGCCTGAAGCGACATATTTTTCTCTGTGGAACATAACGGCACCGTCACCGCCGTTACCTGCTTTGATTTTAATTTTTGCAACGTCTACAAACATCAACAGTCGCCTCCTGGAAAGTATTATATCAAGAAAAAAACTCCAAGATTTGAACATCTTGGAGTTTGGTGACCCGGACGAGAATCGAACTCGTGTTACCGCCGTGAAAGGGCGGTGTCTTAACCGCTTGACCACCGGGCCATATAATGTGGTGGCTGCAGTTGGATTTGAACCAACGACACTACGGGTATGAACCGTATGCTCTAGCCAACTGAGCTATGCAGCCGTAACCCTTAAGCACTTGTACATTATAATCGACAAAACTCCATTTGTCAATACTTTTTTTAAAATTTTTTTAGTTTTTTTGAAAAAAATTTTTGCCGACATACTTTTAAAGCATATCGGCATATATCAAGCGGAAGAATATACGGCTCCCCACAGGACAAAAGCTTACCTTTTGCCACCGTACACCCATATACCGCGAGAAAGATTACACTACATTATATGCAGAAAGGACAGGTTTGACTTTAAAATAAACTTCGTGTATAATTATAAAAAATGAAAATTGGTGGTTTTGAGATGAAAATTGGTTTTGTTATAGCAGATAATTACGAATACGACCCTTTTAAGAAATTTGCAGGTGAATTTTCACCCACAGAATTCAAAGCTTACAACAACAACTGCATTAAATTTGATTTCAACGATAAAATCGAA
The DNA here is from genome assembly GCA_045532395.1 of Acutalibacteraceae bacterium. GTDB lineage: Bacteria > Bacillota > Clostridia > Oscillospirales > Acutalibacteraceae > SIG575. The sequence continues at coordinate 1,486 of JAZSFV010000014.1, read as the reverse complement.
GTTGTGGCTACAGAATGCGGAATAGGTAAAGTTAATGCGGCTTTGGCTACAATGTATCTTATAAACGAAGAAAAGGTTGACATTGTCCTTAACGTCGGTCTTTCCGGTGCAATCCAGAACGTTAAAAGAAACTTTATTGTAGCCGGCACTGAATATATTGAGTGCGACTTTGATTTGACCGCAATCGGCTACGATTCAGGCGTAAAACCAAGCCAGGAATATCTTTACAAAGCAGACGAAAGCCTTGTTGAAAAGGCAAGAAGTTGCAGCATTGACTATTTCGGAAGACTTGGCACAGGCGACATTTTCCTTGCAGATTCAGGTCTTAAAGAGAAATATAAAAACGCTTTCCACATCTGCTCTTTTGACATGGAAACAGGCGCAATTGCAGCCGTCTGCCACAAAGCAGAAGTGCCTTTCCTTGCGGTGAGAAAAATTTCTGACGACTGCGACGAAAATGCAGTTGAAAACTATAAAGAGCTTAACGACAAAAAGGAAGTTCATTTAAGCGAAGTTGCAAGAGAAATTATTGAAAAAATTTCGGAGAGTGTTTGAAGATGAAAAGTCACTTTTTTGCCATGCTCGGGCGAATGAAATATATTAACCGTTGGGCTCTGATGAGAAAAACAGAAGAAGAAAGCCTTTGCCAGCATTCTATGGAAACTGCCTGCTTTGCCCACGCCCTTGCAGTTATCAAAAACAAATATTTCGGCGGAAACGTGAATGCCGAAAGGGCGGCTGTGCTGGCTTTATACCACGATATGCCCGAAATTATTACGGGAGATTTGCCCACACCCGTCAAATATTTCAACTCTGACATGAGAGAAGCATACGAAAAAATTGAGGAAAATGCCTGCACAAAACTTCTTTCCATGCTCCCTGATGAATTAAAAAGCGAATATTCACCTTTCTTTTTCAAAGAAGAAAAGGACGAATATCTTTGGAAAATCGTCAAAGCGGCAGACAAAATCAACGCTATGACAAAGTGCCTTGAAGAAAAGAAAGCCGGAAACCGTGAATTTGACAGCGCACTTCTTTCCACAGAAAAAGCAATCCGCGACATGAAGATGGAAGAAGCTGATTATTTCCTTGACACATTCATTGAAAGCTTCACTCTCACGCTTGATGAACAGAATTAATTTGTGAAAAAATTTCAGAAATATACAAACAATCCCGCTCGGTGTTGACCTTGTGGGATTTTTTTAATAGTAATATATTGACAAATCATAATTTAATCGAAAGTATAGCCCTCTTCGTAAAACTCCGACGGGTCTCTTTTCATTTTTCTCAGGAATTCTTCCATTTCATAATTCCGCGGCGGTCTCACACAAGCCGTGGAATTATGTTTCGGTGAAGATGTGTTTTTTTCAGAAATTTTATTATCACCACTCAGACTTCCGCTTTTTTTCTCAACAGAAAAAGCGGAAGTCTTTTTATCTTCTCTTTTCTTCTCTGAATCTATATCTATATCTTTCTCTATCTCTTT
>JAZSFV010000218.1:0-5087 GCA_045532395.1 Acutalibacteraceae bacterium | reverse complement strand
AATCAACATATAACCCTGTGCCGCCTGCTATAATCGGCAATTTTCCTCTGCTGTGAATATCTTTGATTGCCTTTTCTGCCATATCTTTAAAAAGAGATACGCTGAATTCTTCATCGGGGGAAATAATACTTAGAAGGTGGTGTTTTATTCCGCACATCTCTTTTTCGTCAGGTTTTGCAGTTGCAATATCCATACCCTTATAAACCTGCATTGAATCTGCAGAAATTACTTCACCATTGAATTTTTGGGCTAATTTTACTGCCAAAGAAGTTTTACCTGAAGCAGTAGGTCCTACAACAGTAACTATTTTAATTTTTTCCATAATTTATATCACTGAATTCTTCCGAAAAATTTTTCCAGTTCACGCTTTGTAAGTTCTGCAAGAACAGGTCTTCCGTGAGGGCAGAATCTGATACTTTCATCACTCAATAATTTTGCAGTGAATTTTTCAAGTTCAAATCTGTCTGTTTTATCCCCTGCTTTAATTGCGGCACGACAAGCAGAGGAATGGAAAATCCAATCAAGTTTTTCGTTTACCAGATCGTGTTTGTTTTCCATCAGATATGTTGCCGTTTCAGTAAGAATATTTTCAATATCCGCAGCTTCAATTACCGAAGGACATTCTCTTACAATCACGCTGGAAGAGCCGAATGCTTCCACTGAAAAGCCTGCTTTTTCAAGAGTTTCAAGGTTATTGATAACCGCATCAAATTCTTCTTTTGAAAGAGTTACTGTGACAGGCACTAACAGCGACTGCATAAAAACTCCGTCGGTTGAATTTTTAAGCTGGTTATAAATCATTCTTTCGTGTGCGGCATGCTTATCAATTATCATAAGTTTGCCTTCGCACTCTGCAAAAATATATGTTTTGAAAGCTTCACCGATTATTTTAAAATCAGGTGTCCGGGCTTTGACGTCTTCAACTTTCTCCTCATCAACAACCGGAGTTTCTTCTTTTACGGGAGGATTGTAGAAAATAACTTTTGCCTGTGGTTTTTCTGTTTTTACAGGCTCAGTTTTTTCTTGTTCTTCTGCTTCGTAAACAACTTCAGGCTGAGCGATATAAACCTGAGTAGAAATTTTCTTTTCCTTTTCAGGAATATCGAAATTTTCTTTCTGATATGTGAATTTTGTTTCTTCTTTTTTTGGTGTAAATCTGATTTCTTCTTTTTTGGGGTTAATTTTTATTTCTTCTTTCTGAGGTTTGAGCTTTATCTGCTCACCTTCATCGGGAATAAAAACCTGAGGCTTTGCAAATTTAGGAGTTGATAAAATCTTTTCAAGATTTACCTGAGGGCGTTCATTATCTTTGTTAAGAGCATTTTTAACGCCGTAATAAATACAGTCATACACTGCTTTTTCGTTTGCAAAACGCACTTCAAGTTTTGACGGATGCACGTTTACGTCAACTGTTTCGGCAGGTACTGTAAGATTTATAACACAAGCAGGAAATTTACCTGCCATGATAGAGTTTTTATAACTTTCTGTAAGTGCAACAGAGCCTGTCTGTGTTTTTACAAGACGGGAATTGAGAAAAAACATCTGCATATTTCTGTTTGCTCTGGAGTAAACAGGTTTAGAAATATAACCTTTTGCACTTACACCGTTTAAAGAATAGTCCATTTCGATAAGACTGTTTGCAAATTCTTTGCCGAAAACTGCATAAATTGCAGAAAGTAATTTCCCGTCACCCGGAGTAAGCAAAGTTTCTTTTCCGTCACGGATAAAGCGGAAACTGATTTCCGGATGGGACAAAGCGACTCTGTCAATAACGCTTGCTACTGCATTTGCTTCACTAACATCTTTTTTAAGGAATTTCATTCTTGCGGGAGTGTTGAAAAACAAATCACGCACAATAAGTGTTGTACCGTCAGGACAACCTGCTTCATCAAGGAGAATTTCATCCCCGCCCTCAATGATGTAGTGAGTGCCGATATTTTCATCTGCAGATTTTGTAAGGACTTCAACTTTCGAAACGGCACTTACAGATGCCAGAGCTTCGCCTCTGAAACCGAGAGTGCCTATAGCATTCAGATCATCTGCAGTTGCAATTTTGCTCGTTGCATGGCTTACAAACGCATTTCTTATATCGTCGCGTAAAATTCCGCAACCGTTATCTGTGATTCTTATATATGTAATTCCGCCATGTTGAATTTCTACGGTGATAATTGTAGCACCTGCGTCAATAGAGTTTTCAACCGCTTCTTTTACAACAGATGACGGACGCTCAACAACTTCGCCTGCTGCAATAAGGTCTGCAATATGCTTTGGTAAAACATTAATTCTTGGCATTCCGCCACCTCCTTAAAATCAATAAATTTCTTTTGATTTACCCACAAGCTCATAAAGTTTTGAAAGGGCTTCAATGGGTGTTAAAGTATTGACATCAATTGTCTTTAATTCTTCAATAATTTCATTTGATGAATTATTTGCAAAAGATACCTGAGTTACGTATTCTTCTGCTGCAGGAACCAACTCTCTATCGCTGAAATTAATCTGTTGTTTTCCGTCAAGAAGTTCAAGCTCTTCAAGGATTTCTCTTGCACGCTTCACAACGCTTGAAGGAACACCTGCAAGTTTTGCAACCTCGATACCATAACTTCCGTCTGCTTTACCTCTTACAATACGGCGAAGGAAAGTAATATCATCGCCACGTTTTTTAACTGCAATATTGTAGTTGACTATGCCGTCAGTTTTATTTTCAAGTTCCGTAAGTTCATGGTAGTGAGTTGCGAAAAGAGTTTTTGCACCAAGACGTGTTTTATCTGCAGTAAATTCAAGAACTGCACGTGCGATACTCATGCCGTCAAAGGTTGAAGTACCTCTGCCTATTTCGTCGAAAATAATAAGGCTTCTCTGCGTTGACTGTCTGAGAATCTGTGCTACTTCGTTCATTTCAACCATAAATGTTGACTGACCTGCTGCAAGGTCATCAGATGCACCCACACGTGTGAAAATACTGTCGCAGATAGAGATTTTCGCTCTTCTTGCAGGAACAAACGAGCCTATCTGGGCAAGTAAAGTTATCAGAGCCACCTGACGCATATATGTAGATTTACCTGCCATATTAGGTCCTGTGATAATATTGCATCTGTTGTCGTTGCAATCAAGCAACGTATCATTAGGCACAAAAGGCTGAGAACCAAGCATAACCTCAACTACGGGGTGTCTGCCGTCTTCAATCTGAATTACGCCATCGTTTGAAATTTCAGGGCAACAGTAGTTTCTGCTGTGAGCAACATAAGCAAGAGAGCAGAGAGTATCAAGTTTTGCAATATTTTCTGATGTTTTCTGAACCCTTGTATATTCATTTGCAACGGCTTCGCGGATTTTAGTGAATAACTCGTATTCGATTCTTACGATTTTTTCCTTTGCACCTAAAATTTTAGTTTCTAAATCTTTTAACTCCTGAGTTATAAATCTTTCGCAGTTTGACAGAGTCTGTTTTCTGATATATTCTTCAGGAACAAGTTCTTTGAATGAATTTGAAACTTCAATATAATAACCAAACACACGGTTGTAGCCGATTTTCAATTTTTTGATGCCTGTTTTTTCCTGCTCACGCATGGCAATATCGTTAATAAAGCTTACACTGTCGCGCTCAATTGAACGTAAAGTATCAAGTTCTTCGTTATAGCCTTCTCTTATCATTCCGCCTTCACGTACTGTAAGAGGCGGCTCATCAACGATAGCATTTAAAACCAACGAACAGATATCTTCAAGTTCATCAAGGTTTTCAAAAATACTTTTAAGTTTTTCGCTTTTGCATGAAGCAATAAGTGACTTTATCTGAGGAAGTTTAGTGCATGCAAGGCCGAGAGAACGAAGTTCTTTTGCATTTGCAGTGCCGTAAACCACACGTGTCATAATTCGCTCAAAATCGTAAATGCCATCAAGCGCTTCTCTGATTTCCGAACAGAGAACTGTGTTGTCAAAAAGTTCTTCAACCGCTCTGTTTCTGCGTACGATAGACGCTAAAGATGTAAGCGGATTTTCAAGCCAGCGTCTTATCATACGTCTGCCCATTGAACATTTTGTTTTATCAATTACCCAAAGGAGTGTTCCCCTTTTATCACGGCTTCTCATTGTTTCAACAAGTTCAAGATTATTTCTTGAAGATGCGTTAAGGAACATGAAACTTTCGCCTTTATAGTAATCTATGTTTGTTATATTTTTTATATCGCTTTTCTGAAGTTCGCTTAAATATCTGATACAAGCACCAAGGGCTGACACAGCTTCTTTTTCTTCAGAAAATTCAAATTCTGTAACACTTTTATTTAAACGCTGACTGATAACGTCAACGCAATTTTCAAAATTAAAATATTCATCGTCAAGGATTTCTTCTGTGGCACGAAGAATAGTTTTTACATATTTTGAAAGCCCTGACAATTCAGATGCTTCATGGTTTAAAATAACCTCACTTGGTGAAAATTTGCAAAGTTCGTTTACTATGGGAGAAAGAAGATTTTTGTCTTCAATAAAAGTAACGTGAATTTCACCTGTTGAAATATCTGCAAAAACAAGACCTGCAGATTTTTTGTTGCACATAACTGAAGCAAGATAGTTGTTTTTGCTTTCATCAAGCATTGTGCTTTCAATAACTGTACCCGGAGTAAGAACACGGGAAACGTCTCTTTTAACGATACCTTTTGCAAGTGCCGGGTCTTCCATCTGCCCACAAATGGCAACTTTATAGCCTTTTGCAACAAGCCTTGCAAGGTAGTTTTCCACACTGTGGAAAGGAACGCCACACATAGGTGCACGTTCTTCCTGACCGCAATCACGGCCCGTAAGCACAAGTTCTAATTCTTTTGAAGCAATTTTTGCGTCTTCAAAAAACATTTCATAGAAATCGCCCAGTCGGAAAAACAAAAGCGTATCCGGATAATCTTTTTTTATTTCAAAATATTGTTTCATCATAGGCGTTAATTCTGCCATTGTTTTTCCTCCTTTCATTGTGCCATATCCGGCTGAAAAGCCGGATATGGATAATTTTTTAATTAGTGGCAGTCAGAACCGCATGAAGAGCAGTTACCTGAGCACTGATGAGCGTTGGGATCACATGTTTCAGGGTCTTCACCGTAAGC
>JAZSFV010000088.1:0-4701 GCA_045532395.1 Acutalibacteraceae bacterium | reverse complement strand
CTGCAATACAACCGCTATAACAAGACCTATGTAGCCTGACTTTCCGAAAGAAGAAAAAAACTGCCATAATTCCTGACCGGAAACATATCCTGCACCAAGGAAACAGCCTGCAAAAGTAAGGCACAAAGAAAGTGAATTAATCTTTTTCATTTCTACACCACCAATGTTTAATAATAACACATTTTCGTTCAAAAATCTACTGTGTAAATTGGTCTTGTAAAAGAAAAAACGATATGTTATACTTTTCTTGAAAATAAAAACTTAAAGGAGTTTTTTGAAATGATTACTAAAATTGAAAATGCAGTTTTTTCTGCAGAAATCAAGCACGATGGTGCAGAGCTTCACAGCCTTATCAAAAAAGACACAGGCAAAGAATACATCTGGTACGGTAAGGAAGAAATCTGGTACGGTCAGTCACCTATCCTTTTCCCCTTTATCGGCAAACTTCTTGATGAAAAATATCGTTATAACGGTGTAGAATATTCTATGCAGAAACATGGTTTTGCGAGAAAACGTCCCTTTGAGCTTGTTTCAAAAGAAAACACAAAAGCAGTTTTCTTCCAGACTTTTGACGAAGATACTCTTAAAATGTATCCCTTTAAATTTGAGCTTTACATTACTTTCGAGCTTGACAACGAAGGACTTAAAGTTACTCACACAGTTAAAAATATTGACGATAAAAAGATGTATTTCTCATTGGGTGCTCACCCCGGATTCAACATTGAAATCGGCGACAGCATTATCTTTGACGAAAACGAAACTCTCGTAACAGAAAGAATTGACTCTAATGCAATTATTGCAGTTTTTGATGAGCCTCTTCTTGACAATGCAAAGGAAGTTGTTGTCACAAAAGATATTTTCGTAGAAGATGCTCTTATCTTAAACGGCTTCAAGTCAAAAGGTCTTACACTTAAAAGCCAGAACGGAGAAGAAATTCTTCACTTTGATATGGGCGATGCTCCTTTCCTTGGCATCTGGGCAAAACCCGGCGCACCTTATGTTTGCATTGAACCCTGGTGGGGTGTAAACGATTCATACGAAGTAAAAGAAGACGTATCTCAGAAGAGAGGAATCCAGTCTCTCGAAGCAGGCGATACATTCCAATACGCATGGAAAGCAGAAATTAAATAAACGTCTGTAAAGGAGAATTACCGTGAAAAGTAAATTCAACCTTTTCGCTTCGATTTTTCAGATAGTGATAAGTGTTGTTGGTCTTACGTTATATATCTGCATGGCAATTAACAACGCCATAGAAAAACGTTTTATTATCACAGCACTGTTTCTGGTTTTTCTTCTGTATATCGGGATTAAAGGACTTATTGATTACAAAAAAGCATAGAAAAAACGGATAACCAAGCGGTTATCCGTTTTTTATTAGTTTGAATTATAATTTGAATGCAAAGTGCATAGTGCATAATGCAAAGTTTATGGTGGGCAAGCCCACACCCAAATATAATAGCGTCGCAGACCCGAAATTCTGCATTTTGCATTTTGCATTCTGCACTAAATTATAATTTATCCTTATTTTGTTTTGAATTCTTTTGAGATTTTTTCTGAATAGTTTTTCCAGAAACCGTATGCTTTGATTTCAAGGATATATTCAGTGTCTGCTTTAAGTTTTTCAATCTTCTGTGTTATTGTTTCAGGCATGTTGTAGATATAGTAGTTTGACCATACTGCAAGGTGTCTTTCAATAAGTCCGTCAGATTTTCTTCTTACTGTGATTTCATAGCCGTTTACATATTCGTCGTCGCATTTTGCCTGCTGGAATGTAACTGTACATTCGTGTTCTTCTGCTGCAATTTCGATTTTTTCATCACCTGTGAAGTAAACCTTCTGCGCATTTGCGTAACGTTTTGCGTCTGTGTAAAGGAATGAATCAGGGTCGTAGGGTTTGTCAATCTTCCATACTCTGGGGAAGAAGTTGTCTGTAAGCACATCGTAAGGATAAATACGTACTCTACCCTCTGCGTCTGCTTCAACGATTGTCATCTGTGCTGCTTCTTCATCGTTGGGAGGAATTGTGCCGTAGATTGTATCAAACTCGTCAAGTTCAAAATATGAAAGTGTACCTGTGCCGAGAGATGTGAAATGCTGCTGATGAATTGAACGGGGGTCATTGATAGGTGCATGTGAATGGCCTGAGAAGTCAATAATCTGGGGATAGTTCATCATTACGGGTGTGAAATCGCTTTCACCCCAGAGGCAACTTCCGTAAACTGTTGACTGAATGTGAGGATGCTGGAAAACGAAGATAGGTTTCTTCGGGTCATCTGCAGCAGCCTTTTCAAGTTCTTCTGCCATAAATGCAACTTTATCTTCTTTGAAGCCTGCGCCGTTGTTTGAAGAAACGGAAATAAAGTGGAAGCCGTTTATAACATTGTGCTGGTCACCTTTCTGACCGAAAGTATTTTCAAAACGAGCATAACCGCCTTCCATTCCGTCAGGACCGTGGAATTCGTGGCTTGAAATGAGCATGATTTTCTTTGTTTCTTCTTTTGTGAAGTTCTGGAGTGTTTCTTTGAACAAATCCATCTGGCACTGCTCGCCTCTGTTGGCAAAGTCACCTACTACAACGAGTGCATCAAGATTTTTATATGTAGGATGGTTTTCTGCAATTCTGTAAGCGGCTTGCATAGCCTTTTCCATACGTTCTGTTTCTTTTGAGCGTTCATCTTTATAATGAACGTCGCTGACTGCTACAAATCTGAGAATAGGATTGAAATTTTCCATTTTAATCACCTTATCTGTCCCTTTCCTGAAATTAAATATTTTGTAGTTGTAAGTTCACGAAGTCCCATAGGTCCTCTTGCGTGAAGTTTCTGGGTTGAAATTCCGATTTCAGCACCGAGGCCGAATTCTTCACCGTCTGTAAAACGTGTTGAACAGTTTACATAAACTGCCGCCGCGTCAATTGACAACTGGAATTTCTCCGCATTTTCAAGGCTTTTTGTGACGATACATTCACTGTGGCCCGTTGTATATTTTGAAATATGGCTTATTGCTTCATCAACATCAGCCACAACTTTCACTGAAATTATATAATCAAGAAATTCTGTCATATAATCTTCTTCTGTTGCAGGAATTATATCCGGAAGAATTTCTTTTGTTTTTTCACAACCTCTGAATTCAACGCCTGATTCGTCAAGTTTCTTTTTTGCAAGAGGTAAAAATTCTTTTGCGATTTTTTCGTTTACCAAAAGACTTTCAAGAGCATTACAAACAGAAGGACGTTGAGTTTTGCCGTTGTTTAAGATATTGACTGCCATTTCCAAATCTGCAGTTTCATCAACATACAAATGGCAGTTGCCTGTGCCTGTTTCAATAACGGGAACAGTTGCGTTTTTAACAACAGATGAAATAAGCCCTGCACCGCCACGGGGAATAAGCACATCGATGTAGCCGTTTAATTTCATCATTTCTGTTGCAGTGTCACGGGAAGTATCTTCAACAAGCTGCATAATGTCAGCAGAGAAGCCTGCTTTTACTACCGCTTCACGCATAATAGTCATCAGAATTTTATTACTTTCAAATGCTTCCTTACCACCACGGAGAATTACTGTATTACCGCTTTTAAGGCAAAGTGAAGCCGCGTCAACAGTAACATTGGGGCGTGCTTCGTAAATAATTCCGATAACACCCATAGGAACACGGACTTTCTGGATTTTCATGCCGTTTGGCCTTACTCCGCCGCCTGTAACTTCGCCTACGGGGTCGTCGAGTTTTGAAAGATTTACACAAGCATTTGCAATAGAATTAATGCGTTTTTCGTCCAGCATCAATCTGTCAAGCATTGACTTTGACATGCCGTTCTTTTCGGCATTATCAAGGTCAATTTTATTTTTTTCGATAATTAAATCAATGTTGTTTTTAAGTTCTTCGGAGATTTTTATAAGAGCATCGTTTTTCTTCACAGTTGATGCAGTCATAAGTTCATGCTTTACTTTTTTTGCATTTTCTCCAAGTGTGAGAATGTAACTCATTTTTTCACGCCTTTGAAATATGTGCGGATAGTTTTGCCTTCAAGAAGGTCGTATAATTTTTCAGGCTTATCGCCGTTCATAATTACCATATCAATGCCCGCTTCGTTGGCAATTTCTGCGGCTTTGAGTTTTGTAATCATACCGCCCGTGCCGAGAGATGAGCCTGCACCCCCTGCTGACTTTTTCATTTCTTCAGTAATGCCGTCAACAACACGGATAAGGTGAGCATCTTCGTTTTCTTTCGGGTTTTTATCGTACAGACCGTCAATATCTGAAAGAATTACAAGCATATCTGCTTTTGCAATTTTTGCCATAATTGCAGCAAGTGAATCGTTTTCGCCCATTTCAAGCTCAAGTTCGTCGATAGCCACAGTGTCGTTTTCGTTTACAACAGGGATAGTTCCTAAGTCAAGAAGCCTTTCAACTGCGTTTTCAACGTTCTGTCTTCTGTCTTCAAGAAGAACATATTTTGTAAGAAGAATCTGCGAAACTGTAAGGGAATAATCTGAAAAAAGTTTATCATACATATACATCAGTTCGCACTGACCTACTGCGGCACAAGCCTGCTTTGTGGGAGTATCTGTAGGCTTTTTGCTCATACCAAGTTTACTCATGCCAAGGCCTATAGCACCGCTTGAAACAAGCATAATCTGATTGCCTGCATTCTGCAGATCAGCCAGAGTTTTAACAAGCTGTTCAACACGTCTTATGTTAAGTC
>JAZSFV010000065.1:0-31012 GCA_045532395.1 Acutalibacteraceae bacterium | reverse complement strand
TCCGCCTGAGTGTTCAGGAAGGCGAAGTAATCGAGAAAGGCCATGCTCTTACTGAAGGTTCTCTCTATCCCCACGATATTCTCGATGTTCTCGGTATTCACTCTGTTCACGATTACCTTATCCGTGAAGTTCAGAGAACTTACCGTATGCAGGGTGTTGATATCAACGACAAGCACATCGAAGTTATCGTTCGTCAGATGATGAGAAAAGTTGAAGTTGAAAATCCCGGCGACAGCTCACTTCTTCCCGGCACAAAAATCGAGAAGAAAGAACTCCGCGAAATCAACAAAGGAATCGCAGAGAAAGCAGCCGCAGAAGGAGCAGAACCCAACTTTGTTGAAGCAAAAGATGTTCTTATGGGTATCACAAAAGCATCTCTTGCAACAGATTCATTCCTTTCAGCAGCATCATTCCAGGAAACAACAAGAGTTCTTACAGACGCAGCTATCAAGGGCAAAACTGACCCGTTGCTTGGTCTTAAAGAAAACGTTATCATCGGTAAACTTCTTCCCTCAGGTACAGGTATGAAGTGCTACAATGATGTTAAACTCGTTTCTACAGAAGAACCCTCAGATGACACCCAGGAATTCTGCTACTCAACTGAAGACTAATAAATAATTAAAGGCTGATGTGAAACACATCAGCCTTTGTTTATATTCAGGTTATAATTAATAATAATTGCTTACTTTCCAGGTACTCTTGACACGCCAGGTGGGGAATGAAGTGTAATTGCCTTTTTCAATCTCTTTGAAAAACTCTGCCTGTGTGTCCCAGGTGACTGTGATTTTATAGGTTTTATTAGGCTTGAGATTTAATTTGATGCTACCATCAGTAAGTGTTTTCTTGAAAGTGTGACTACCGTCGGTTGCTTTTACTACAATATCCCACTCGCCATACTGGTTGCTGCTTTTTCGTGTGGTTTTTCCAGAGAAAATGTTATAGTTTTCTTTCACACAAGTGCCTTTGCTTTGACTGAGTGTGATGGATTCAGAACCGGGTATCCAGTAATTAGCTTTTGTGCATACGGTAATAGTACGCGATTTTGTTCCACTGCTGCAAGTTGCGGCAGATGTAGGGATGCTTACTGCAAACAGGGTACAGAATACCATTACAAGAGCGAGAAGAGCGGTAAAGATTTTTTTTGTTTTTGTCATTGTGATTTCCTCCGTGTTATGATTTATTTTGGTATGAAGTAAAACGGTGATGAGATCAGATTTTCGCACGCTTTTAAAAAATTGATAACTGCAGGTGTGACCGCCGATGACCTACCAGATGATCCGCAAGTCGGGCATTCCATTTCCACATAGCAGATTCTCCTTTCAGATGTTGATTTTGTTTTGTGTAAAGTAAAACGTTCAGACTTTTCTTTTCTCGCACGTGTTGAGTGAATTTTTTTGAAATTTTACAAAACACTGTCTGCACTTTACGAAATATATAACCGAATCAAATGCAATACTTCGCAAAAAATATCATGTTTTTTTAAAGTGCGAAAAACAGATACCTATATATAAAGGATCAAAGGATACTGCGATAACTTAAAATATAATTTTTGCAAAAAATATTGCACAGTCTGCGAAAAATTCTTTCCGGGTCCGTTATATATCAAAAGATGAATATCCGGCGTTTATCAATGAAACCGGACAGGAAAAAGAGAATGCCTGAATCAGATAAATTTGTGCAATATGCTCTAAAAATCTCTGAAATTCGACACAATTTATATTGACCTTGAAAGTGGAAAGTGATATAATATTCCAAATCGGACATTTTAAGGCTCTGAGGCAAAGTTATAAAAGCGAGAAAGGTGATTGAGGTGCGTTTTACAAGAGAAGAATTTGATACGATGGTCGATGAACTGCTGTACAGTGAGACCGTTTCGTTTGATACACTGTGTCATATTGCAACTAAAACGTTGAAACCCTCAGTTATTAATTGGTGCAAAGATGATGACCGTCTTCGTGGCAGAGGATACGAAGACGATATAATGCAGAATATTCATGTAAGATTGATAAAGACAACTATTAATTCTTTTTTGATCCGTGACGATATAAAAGGGCCTTACAACAATAACCCGGAAGGCTTTGAGGACTGGATGTTTACTGTTGCGAAGAATATAAAAAAAGATTTTGCAGAGAAAGTAAACAATAATGATTCAAGGACGATAGATATTGAGAATCCGTCAGTTGTTATCATTGAGCATGAAGGCAACAATGGTTATGAAGAGCGTGAGGAGAGGAGAAAGAAATTAGAAGAATCTCTTTCAATAGTTCTTTCTGCAGATGTGAGTATATATAAGGTATTAACGTGGCTTGCTCAGTTTATCTTTATCCTGGATGCTGATGTTACCAAACGTGAATCCAATACTTTGATGCTTAAAGCGTTTGAAAGCAAGACCTTGTATGAAATGTATGATATGATTTTAGCTGCGTCAAAACGTATTCCGTGGATTGTGATCAGCAAATCTCAACATGAGAAAATTTTAGATTCTCTGCGAAAAAGCAGAGATGGAAACGTTACATATGGTGAGAGCAGATACAGTGACTTTTTCATGAAGCAAAACGGTGAGATTTCCGGAACAAAGTCCATAAGCGATTGGACGAACCGAATGAACGGATTTGTAAAAAAGAAAATGGGTTACGAAAAGGATGTAACGAAGAAAATAAAGGCAATTAAGAAAAGGAGGGGAGAAAATGGAACAACATCTGACAGTTGATGAGATATTGGATTTTGTGTCTATGACAGAGTTTAATGATGAATCAATTAAACTTGCCGCTGCCGTGAACGGACATATCCGTAAGTGCGGAAAGTGTATGGAACTAGTGAGAGCTTTTCAACTGATTTATGATGAATTTGTCAGTTTAAATATTGAAGGTGGGTTCAAAGATTTTCTTTCAGAAAATATTGATGAAATAAAAAAAGATAAAGAGCAGTCTGCTGAGGTTGCAGCAATACTTGATGAGATTGAAGAATTGGAAATGTAATGAATCTGGTTTTATATTAATAGGAACAGGAGAAATAAATCATGGGTGAACAGAAGAATACGGAACAGGCAAAAGCTATATTCTCTACTATCTGCAAACTTCTTGACAGAAACGATTGGACCTATGTGAAAAATGAAGAAAAGTTAATTATCGAATGTAAATACCAGGGCGAAGATATACCTGTGGATATTTCACTCATGGTTGACGAGGAAAGAAGCCTGGTAGTTTTGCTTTCACGTATGCCGTTGTTTGTTAAAGAGGACAAACGTGTCGATATGGCAATTGCTGTCAGTGCAATTAACAATATACTTGTTGACGGTAATTTTGACTATGATATTACAACAGGTAATACATTTTTCCGTATGAGTCACAGTTTCATCGACAGTGTGATCGGCGAAGAAGCGTTTGCTTATATGCTTGTGGGCGCCTGCCGTATTGTTGATGATTACAACGACAAATTACTGATGCTTACAAAAGGAATGATATCGACTCAACAGTTCCTTTCAGAACTTAAGACTGATTAAGGAGGGTGTAACAATGGCTGATAAAATGGAGCTTGAACTTGCAAAAAATGTATACGATACTCTCTGTGGAATGCTGGATACTTTTGGCTGGAAATATAAGAAAGACGAAGAAAATCTCGTTGCTCATTTTGGTGTAAACGGCGATGACGTTCTGATGCAGTTCATTATTTGTATCGACGCAGAAAGACAGATTATCCGTTTGTTGTCTCCTTTGCCTTTTAACATGAGTAAAGACAAGAGATTGGAAGGCGCTGTTGCTACTTGCTCAGCATCGTATATTTTTTCTGACGGTAGCTTCGATTATGATATTTCTGATGGAAGTATCTGCTTCAGAATGACTGCTTCTTTCAGAAAAAGTCTTATCGGTGAAGGCCTGTTCAAATACATGATTGCTTGTGCAGTAAGAGCAGTAGAAGACTTTAATGATAAGTTTCTTGCACTTGACAAGGGCCTGATAAGTATTGATGATTTTATTAAAAACAAATCATAATTTTATAACGTAAGCCCCGAGCTTTATTCGGGGCTTGAAGTGCTGATATGGGGGTATTTACTTTTGTATCGGAAAGATGATGTGCCTGGTAACAGGCGATAAAAAATGAGGAGAAGGAGGGTTTATATGAAGAAAGCATTTTCTTTATTGCTTGCTTTTTGTGTGATATTTTCCGTGTTGCTCTGCACACCGACCACAGTTTCTGCTGAATCGCTTTATATCCGAAAAATCGTTTCAGTTGTATACGATGATTCCGGCAGTATGAGAGGAGATAAATGGGCGTACGCAAACTATGCAATGCAGTCTTTCTGCGGAATGCTTAATAGTGAAGATCAGCTTTTTGTTACATATATGAGTCGTGCAAAGTTGAATCCTAATTATAATCCTGAAAAAATTGACTTATCACCAGGCGGAATACAGAACTCGGTTGATTATATCAGAAAACAAACTGACTACGATAACACCCCGTATAATGCTGTTGAGGTAGCGTACAAAAAATTAAAAAGTGTCAATGATTCCAATCCTAATACCCAGTATTGGCTGGTTGTGATTACTGATGGTGATTTTAATGATCACGATGCTCTGAGTGACACTGAAAAGAAAAATACGCTGAACAGAAATTTTAAAAATTATGCTAAAGCTACTATGCCTAACGGCACTAATCCCCAGATTACATTTCTGGGAATCGGTGAGGTAGCTGCACCTGACGAGAATCCGGGCAGCGGCATTTACACTTACTCTGCTTCAGATGCAACCGGTATTATCGGTGCTATGTCAAAGATGGCAGACCGAATCTCAGGCAGGACACGCTTGCAGAAAAGTGCTATCAAAAAGATAGATGATAAAACTATTCAGGTTTCTTCATCTATTCCTTTGCTTAACATTGCGGTTTTTGCACATGGTTCAGGCACAAGGGTTACAAAGGCGGAATACGGTAACGAACTCAATATTCCTATAAGCCGTAAGGTTTCTTTAAGTTATCCGAATTATGACGATCTGGTTGGCGGAGCCTTTTTGCTGGGAGACTCCCAGCGTGTAATAGGTTCCGGAACCTATAATATAACTTTTGACCAGAGCGTTGATCTGGATGATGTGATTGTATTATTTGAACCTGCCCTTGAAATGCGAATGAGTATTTCACTGAATGGTAAAGAAATATCCGACTACAGTGAACTTGACAATGCAATGGAAAAGGATAAGGTATCAGTATCCTGTAAAATTTATGAAATGGGTACTGATAAAGAAATAGATCCTTCTTTAATGCCTCCTGGCACCAAGTTTGAAATTGCCGTTTCTGAAAGCGGTAAAGTAGTTGATAAAGTGTCAGGAAAAGAAATGCAACTGGCAGATTACATTTTGAAAAATGTGGACACGGAAATTACCGCTTCGGTAATTATTGACGGCTTTAACCCAATCGATTATTCAGCCAGATTTACTCCGCTTAAATATGTTCCTAAGGTTGTGTATTCTATTACACCTTCGTTCAGCGGTAACATTAAGAGCGTTAAGTTAAATCAGATTGCCAACAACAAAGATATGTCGGTATGCTTCGTTGTACTTGCTGACGGTGTTGCGATTACAGATCCTGAAGCGGTCAAGGCGTTGAATCCTGTAATCAGCGTTTCACCGCAAGGCAATAACGGTAACATAACCTACTCGAATGACGGCAAGATTGTGTTTACTCCGAACGCTGCCAGTGTACCTGCCTCTAACGATGGTAGCTTCAACGTTGAAGTTAAATGTACACTTGCTGACGGCACGACAGCATCACAGGTGTACACAGTTTTAATAGCAACGTATCAGGTTGTTCCGATTGATACAGATGAGGTTATAAAAAAGACAGAATTATTCGGAAACAAAGTTTCTGCTTCTTTCTACATCACTAAAGATGGAGTCAAACTGAATAAAGAAGCAGTTGAAAAAAATATTTCAGTGATATTGAATGAGGAATATGCTTCGCTGAAAAACAACGTGGTTGTTTCGCCTGACGGCACTATTACAGTCACTCCTTACAGTGAAGAAGAACATGTTCTGACTTTCTGGAACTGGTGGGTAAACTGGGCTTATTATTTCGGCCTGGAAAATGAGGATATCAAGGTTACATTAAGCCATGCTTTCGGCTCGGCGGACAGTACGATTGACGTTGTGGAAGAAGATGTTTCATATCAGATTCTGAATGTATATCTTCCTCTTGCAATTGAAATTATTTTGCTTGCTCTTCTGATTACATGGATTGTTTTAATCCTTACAAAGCCCAGATATCTTAAGAGTGCTACACTTTTTGTTGGTGATATTAAGTATAACAGTGACAGCGGAACTCATATGCTCAGAAATTTTTCGCCTGTAAAACTTGATAAATTCAACAAAATTAAAAAAGGAAACGGAAGACTGAAGTTTAAGAAAACTGCGGATGTTGTGTCAGCAAACGGAATAAGAATACGAGCAGACCATGGCGGCAGAATTATTTGCGAAATGACGTTCCCTTGGTACAAGAGCAAAATTGAGCCTGCAGATACAGATCTGGCGGATCTGAAAACACCCGCAGCAATCGCTGATTACATAGTAAAGTATAAAAAACTTGAAATAAATGAATTCGCCACTACTGTTACGGTGAACGGCGAGTACGAAAGGGAAATAGCCCCGGCGAATCCGAAGATGGCAAAGTACATTGTTGTTCCTGATTCCGGTAATGGTGTAGGTCCTGTCGATGGAAAGAAAGTTATCAAATCCGGAAGGCTGTTTATCTATGTAAACGAATAATTATATCAATTATAAAAATTGGAGGAAAAAATTATGGCACAGACTTTATTAATCGGCTTAGGTGGTACTGGTAGCAGGGTTGTAAACAACGTTGTTAAGGAACTCCACCTTAATAAAAAGGAAATAAATGACGGCGAAATCTGCTGTGCAGTATTGGATACAAATGTAAACGATAATGCTTCTATCGTAGACAGCAAAACCGGTGTACCTGTTATTGCTACAAGCAAGGCTCAGAAAATCCGCGGATATTTTGAGGATTATCATCATCTTCATATGGAAACATGGTGTCCTCAATCTCCTGCATTTTTAGAAGAAAGCATGATTGACGGTGCTTCTGAACTTCGTGTCAAATCCAGAATTGCATTTATGGATTGTCTTGAATCGGGAGTTACTGAGCAGCTTGAACTGATGATCAATGATATCTTAAAGAATAATTCCGGTTCAAAAATCAGAATTATGATTGTATCATCTCTTTCAGGCGGTACAGGTTCAGGTATGTTTATCCAGGTGGCACTCTGGCTCAGAAAATTCCTTAGCGAAAGCCAGATTACAATCCGTGGTATCTTCATGCTTCCTGATGTTTTTGTCAGCACAATAAAAGACATCAGAGAAAATAAAACTACAAAGGTTCGTCATTATTGTAATGCTTATGCAGCAATTCGTGAATTGAATGCTATTACAAAGATTAAAAAGAACAATTCACTTGATTTACCGGAAAAGATTACTATCGGCAAATTGTTCGACAGCCTTAAAGATGGTGATTCCGGTAAGCCGGTATACGATTTTGCTTTCTTTGTTGACGACAAGGATGAAAACGGTGTCCGCCTTGAAAGCATCTCAGAATATGAAAAGATGGTTGCACAGTTAGTATATATGCAGCTTTATGCTCCTATGAAGGATGATATGTATTCTGAAGAAGATAATGCATTCCTTTCATTCATTGAAAACGATGAGCCGTTATATGGTTCTTGCGGAACATCTAAAGCAGTATATCCTACCGAAAGCATCAAGAGATATTGTGCAATTCGCGCAGCAAGAGATTCTATCACTGGCGGATGGAAGAAGATTGATAGTGAGATTGATGCATTGATTGAAGAGAAAAACCAGAGAGAAAAAGATGGTATTTTCTCCAGCGAAGTGATTGATGTCCGTTCTGAATTTATAAAGATATTTGACGATAAGACTTCTGTAAAAGCTGAAGAGACCGGTAAGGACAGATTCTTCCTTTCTATTTCCAAGGACGTTAAAAACGAAACAAAAGGCAAAGATGGAGACAAAGTAGTTATTAAGTATAGCGATAAGGTTGAAGACTTTATCAAACTTCTGAAGAGCCAGAAAATTGATGTTGTGGTTACAAAATACAGCGGCACTGATGATTTTGCAATTGATGCAGATTCATTTGTTTCTGCTGACCACACTAAAGAGGAACTTCTGGCCAGAATTAAAAATGATGAGAGCGGTCTTGAGGAAGTGCTCGATTCTTTCGATAAAAAAGTTGAGGATCACGCAAATGGAATTATAAATTCAGTGTTCCCTTATAGCATGGGAGAAGTGAACTCTGCCAATAGATGTACTGTTTACGGCTTGCTGACTAAACCTAATAACATGGGAACCTGGGATTTCATCAATCCTGTTGCTGCAAGATATGTTTTATATAAACTCGTTGATAAATTAGAGCGTGCTCTCAAAGGTATTGTTCTCAGGGATAGCAGAGAAGAAGCACTTTCAGGCGGAGACATAGGAGTACAGTTTGATAATAAAGCAACTACTGTGACAGAAACAAGTGCTGAAGCGCTTCTTAAGAGCAGAAAATGGTATCAGAACGAAGGAGCTTTCCTTGATGATTTCGAAAAGAGATATGCAGAATTTATTACTTCTAAGATTGCTCTTTGTGAAAAGTATGAAAAGGAATGCCTTCAGGTAAGCGTGTTCAGAAAACTTATTGAAAGACTTAACGGACTTATCAGACAGGTTGAAATATTCTTTGAAAATCTTAACAATGCTCAGCAGAAACTTGATTCTGCACTGGTGGATAACATTGCGGAAACTAATGATATTGTTGGTAAAACAATGTATGTTTATGGCGGTCAGAAGGAAAAAGAGATTATTTACAAATCTCTTGACCTTGAGCTTGACAGAAGCAATGTAAAAATCAATAAAAGTGTGATTGATGCTATTTATGGTGGACTTTGCGCAGAAAAGAGACCTTCAAATCCTGAAAACGCAAAATATGTCAGAGTTGATGTTATCACAGCTTTTATACTTGAGACGATAAATGCTTTTAAAAATAAGATTGACGGCGATGCAAACAATAGCGAAAAAGTAAACATGGATATTTACACAGCACTTTGCAAAGCCAGCGATATTGAGTTTGAAGAAAATGGCGGTCAGACACAAGCAATCGGCGGTATTGATGATCTTGATATTGCAACCGGTACAATCAGAGTGAACAATACAACTGCACAGAGACACAGAGATGCATTTGTTAAATGCAAGAATAAGTTGTTCAGAATGGCAGCACCGTTCCTCATTCATAACAAGGAAATCTCAGACAATGAGTTGGGAACTGTGACTACCCGTAACAAGACATTCTGGGGATTCAGTCCTAAATTGGTTGATGAATGTCCTTTCGCAGGTACAGAACTCGGAATAAATGCAGATATTCAGTCTGATGATGCATATCCGAAGAATGAGCTGTATTGCTACAGAGCTGTATATGGTATGGAAGCAATTTATATTCCCAAGTTCAACGAACTCAACGGCGGAGATTATTATACATGCTACAATGCTGTAGTCAGCGGTATGGTAAAGGATGCTGACGGAAGAAAGGGCACAAGAGCTTATGTCAGAACTCCTCATATCGATATGAATTGGCATAAAATTCTTCCGTATATCACCGAAGAAAAACAGAAGCAGGATGAACTTGAATTCTTCCACGGATTCTGGTTGGCTATCGCATACGGCATAATCAGAACCGATAAGGACGGAAATGTATTTATCAGACGTTCTGTTGACGGCGGATATGGTAACTTCATCGATACTGATGTGCCTGTTATGTATAAAAAGAAACAGTTGACCAAAACAGATGTTGTAAAACTTATTGAAATTCTTAAAGCTGATAAAGTATTTACAGGTTCTGATATTCCTGAAGCTGAGAAGCACTTTAACGAGGAATTGGAAGAAATGGTTACATATGTGGGAACGGAAGTTCTGAAGGGACTTACAAAGAAGAAGGAAGATCTTAATCCTATCAATGTTGTTGCCCGTTATAATGAAACTCCCGGACACAATAAAGTTGTTTCTGCAGCATTGGTTGGCGCTCTTGAAAAAATTGCCGGCGAATTGGCAGAGAGATATAATATTGAGCGTTCAGACAAGCAGCTTGAAGAAGCTAAATACAGAATCTGCAGAAAAATCTATGATTCCAGCAAGCGTTCCAAAGGTAAATCTGAGATTTTCGGACGTTGGGAAGCTGCATTTGAAAAGTACAGAATTAAGGAAGAAGACTCTACAGGTAATTCTTCCAAGTAATTAAGCGTTATACTATCTGAAGGTGTTCATCAGAGCACCTTCAGATAGTTGCGTTGATTTGGAGTGACGAATATGCATACTTTTTTTATAAATACTTCAAAAAAAGATCTGAACGCGTGTGATGTTCTTTTTGATATACAATATGAGAATAAGACTCTTGTATCAATGGAATGTTTAATGTCTGATTGGTATAACAAAGACGACGGGTATATTGCATGCGTAAAGCAGATGAGCGACATGATCGATGGTTATGTCGAACTTAATAATGCTTTCAATCTGATTTTGTATATTGATCTGCCTGAGATTGAAGCGTATGCTTCTATACCAAGAGATGCATTTCATGATAAAGAACGTGACGAGTGCTGTCGTGCAATGCACGTTTTGTTTACCCATGTTATAAACGAATCAATCGTTCAGGAACTTATCAGTTCAGGAAGAAGACCGCAAAACGTGTTGATTATGTTTGGCGAAGAAAGAAAGTTTACTGATTTTTTTGTTGCTTCAAATGACCCGGGAAGACCCGGAATAATGAAAAAAGTTTTCGGCTTTATTGGCTTGCCTTCACCTGAGGTGGTTGAGAATGCAGCTAAAACTGTTCAGAAAACAGAAACAGATGATAAAGTTAATTCGTTCAGGAACGTGATTCTTGAACAGTGCGGAGAAGAACTTGTACCGGGTATCCGAGACAGGTATCATGACGAACTTCAGTTATGGTGTGATGAAATAATCAATGAAGCCGATATACCTAAGGCTGATTCTTCTTTATTTGAAAGAATCAGCAGTATTAATAAAGTTGAGTCTGACAGAATCGGAATCGAGATTATTTCCTGCCCGTATGATTGTTATGCCAGCAAGGTGAATAAGAGTGTGCTGGCATTGAGTAAGTTAAATGTTGCGTTGCATTTGCTGAAGTGTGTTGAGTTGAACTCGATATTTGAGTCTGCAGATGACGAATATTCAAAGCGTTTGATTGAGTTTCATTCTTACACTGTGCAGGAAATTGCGCTTGTTTTAAAAGCAAAAAAAGATATATATTCCGAAAAGGTAGCCGAAATCGAATCGTCCACCAAATCATATGCTGAGTTGAATCTGGCTCCTGAGTTGTCACTTTTTGACTATAATAAATTCGGATTGGATAAGTATGGTGATAAAGCTACTGAGCTTGTTATTACTGATGTGATTCCTGAAAAAGAGGAAAAAAAGGCCGTAAAAGGCGACGGGGCATCGGATAAAGATGCCGGAAATGACGATACAATCGTTAAAGATGATAATAAGAAAGAGGTTAATATTGTTCAAAAACAGGGTCGTGTTTTATTGACCGGAGATGAATATGAACCGTTTGATTATAATTACAAAGATGGTCGCGACCAGATGCTCAAGAAAAACACTACACCTGAACAGTATATTGAACAAGCTATGAAACTCAGAAAACATCATCTTGATTATTTGAAAAAGCTTAAAATTCATGTTTCGAAGGTTTTGTCAAATTATGCCGGTAAATCCAAAGAGAACAAGCCTGCATTGCTTCAAATGGGAGGATACAGGTATGCCACGCCCGGAAAAGAAAAAGAAACAAGGGTGCTGGAAGAGGTTGAATGTATATCTGACAAGGCATATGAATCTATGATTAATCAATACATGAAGTTTTGTGCAGGAAGATCAGTTGCTATTTCAGATATTGAAGAACAGTGTAACTGGTTTGTTTCGAAGGTGAATCAGATAAGGGAAAGTCTGAAGAAGATAAAACTTGTTGCGATCGGTCTGTTGATTGCTATTATTGTTTTATATATTCCTTTTGTGGTTATTCAGTTTGAAGCAATTACTGAGAATTTTCTAACTTTTTTGACTGCACTGGGCTCAATAGCAGTTCCGATGGCGTTGTTATATGTGATATTTGCAGTCATAGTTGCGGCACAAAAAAAGAAATATCTTAAAGCCTGGAAAGAATTTCAGGAAAAATCAGACCAGGCTCTTGAAGAAAATAAAATTGCTGTGCAAAAATATGACCAGCTTTTGTCTGTAGTTGTTCCTGCACTCCGCTGGGTATATGAATATAAATTAGATGTAGATTATTGCGCTGAATGCTGTAGTGTTGCAGATGCTAAAATGGAGCATCACAGACTCAAACTGCATGACAGAGTTGCTTCTATTCAGAATTTATTGAGTGACCTGGAATTCAAGGAATCAGAAAAAGAAGAATCAAAACGAAAAAAAGTAAATGCAGAGAATGCAGTAGATTATGATGTTGCATTCTGTTCCGGTGAAAAGAATTGCAGTTTTTATTCTGTAATTGACAGCAAAACGTTGGCACAATCTAAAAATTAAAAGGAGGCATAGGAAGAAATGGATTTTTTGAAAATAACAATAAAAATACTTTTAATTCTTGCTATGGTTCTTTTAATGGCGTTGCCGTTTGTCATGGAGTTTTTCACATTCCGCAAGGATAAAAAGAAGAAAATTACATACAAACGTTTCAGAATCGTAGTTTATACAGCTGTTTATATTATTGCGGTTACGATAGCGTTGTATCTGCTTAAAGAATTTGTTTTGTGGTTGGAAACACTGTCGTTTATTAAATGGCTCGTTAAAAAAATTGCTTTGAGCCACAGAACTGTTTACTGCGGAAAAGTCCTGGTTGCAATATTGGTTAATACAGCTATCGGATTTTTGTACAGATTATTCAGCAAATTTGTCAGAATAGGTCTGAAAAAGAAAAATTTAGTGAAGCCTAAAAAGAAAAATGGCGAATTTAACTGGAAACAGAAAGCAGAACGAAAGATAATAAAGTTTTTCCATACCGAGACATGGTTTTTTGTCGGCAGCATTGTAAAATGGCTGAGCATAACACTTGCAGCCGCCTATGCGTTGATTTTTATTGCATATCAGATTCCGGCAATGTTCAGCGCTGATTGGATTAAATATGAATTTTTATCAATGCTGTTCAGTGCAGGATATATCTATCCTACAATTTCTTTGCTTGCCTTGTGGGAAGTGTATTTTTTCCTCGAAGGAATCAAACGTGTTGAAGAGGAGTGCCCTGAACTTTTAATTGATGAAACTGGTGCGGCAAAGAAAAATAAGGTTGATTTAAAAGCAATCGACCAGGAAGTCCGCAAACAGTTCGGCGATTTTTATATCTGTGATGTGGATATTTCAGGCTCGATTCAACAAGAGCTTGCTTCCACAACCCATAGCACGGCAACTGAATATATTGCTGAGGCAGTAGAGAATGATAAACGTAATCCGCAGTTAAGAAAAGAAACATATATGAATTGCCTGGACAAACTTGTTGAGGGTGACAAAGGTGTACTGATAAACGGAAATTTCTGCTCGGAATTTTCTATGTACTTTCTGAGATACATGTCTGCGGTCATTGCCCGCGGTGATAATGTTATTTTCGTGTGTAATTCAGACGCGCAGATTGATTCGGTTTATGATTACCTGCTTCAGGGTCTGTCTGAAATTTCCAGCTTGTATTGCAAAGGCTTTAAGACTGATGCAGTTGATTTTGATGAACCAATCTGGAGAGTAGTCAAGGTCAGCGGAGAGCATAGTGTTGTGGAAGAGGCATCTGTTGATGAAAACAATGTGCTGGTTACTTCGTTGAGTTATCTGTGTTCTACACGTTTTGAAACTGAGCATAGCAGATTTGTTTCACTTGTTGATGCGGTTGTGTTTGTAGATTCATTAAACACTGTTAATACTTTCAACAGACAACTTGCGATTATCAACACACGTCTCAGACATATTGCAAAGAAAAATTCTCTTAAAGCTAAAAATGGTAAAGTAAGTGATATGTTCAGAGTAAGATACATGTCACGCAAGATAAAATACATCTGTTTTGACGATACGCGAACCCCCGGTCTTGACAAGGTGTTGAAAAACATGTTAGCTGTGGAGTTCGATACCGTAGATACAATGAGTTATAATTCCGGCACTATGGTGCGTTGTTATAACTATGAGGGCAAGGCGGACGAAAACGGCAGGCGTGCATGTCCGCAGTTTCTGAGTTCTGAAGAAGAAATCGGTGCAATTATGAACATGGCGGTGCTTTGTCTTGCTAAAGGAGCATCAAATGTAACGGTATTCGCTGATAGAAATTTCCCTTATGAAAATTTTGCGGAAACCATATCGTCAAATATGGGACAGGTTTCAATTCAGGTGGATGAAAATCATATACGCCTGAACAAGCCGTTCTACAATCCGGATGAATATTCGGTAATTATTGCACTTGATTCCAACGATAATCTCCCTGCAACATTGCGAAAGTATCTTTCTATGGTTTCTGACAAACCGGCTCTGATAATTACTTTTTCAAGGCCTTATATGCTTCGCGATTATTACACAAAGAATATTGACAATATATGGAATAAAGCCTTGATAGAGCGTATCCCAGTCGAAGAGGGAACAAAAAAGGATATTGCACAAAGAATTATCGTTAAAGCCAATGCAGGAGGTATATCTAAGGACGAAGTTATTCGTCTGGCGGCAGGTGTACCCGAATTTGATGAATATATTTCAAATAACGATTTAGACTCGATTTTGAGAGGTGTGCTGCAGGTATATGGCGTAGCGCAGGAAGACAGAATCGATTTGTTTAAATATTTTGAATACACATCTTCTCAGAATTTTGACGAGAACGGCAAATACAATTCAGAAGTCCGAATTGTACTTCGCAGACAAGGTAAACTCTTTGAGTTGGTTAACGGACGTGACATGGTGGTCATGGTGGCCGGAGACCTCGAAATAGTTCTCCCTGTACCGCGTAGCAGGCTGACACAAAACTATATTGCAGGTCAGAACATGGTTTACAACGGAAATATCTATCACATTCAGAAGGTAGATACCGGAGCAGGAAGAATATATACTCATCTTGCCGTTGGCGGAAAAAATGAAGAGGCTTATCGATATGTTCAGGCACGTGAATACCACCTTGATATTGATAAGGAAAAAATTGAGTATGCAACTACAAAACACGTTGTTCTTAACCTTGAAGATGAGGGCATCAGTGTAGGTGATGTTTATGTTTCTGTTTTCAGAGCACCGATGGAAGTTGTTACAAGCGGCTATTTCAAAATTGATCCCCATACATTGGCAGTTAATACCAGGGATAATGAATATCAGATTATCAACGATCCCGAAGATGATTTGTTGGCAAAACAGACATACAGACGATACGGCAATGTTACTGACGCTGTTTATTCGTCAGATTCTGTGTTCCAGAAGACTGATCTGAATGCAACCAACAGAGGTGCTCAGGTAATGTCGGTCAGAATCTGCGGTCAGTTCGGAAGCGATATCAACAAAACCATGTCTCTCGCTGCGGTTATGCTGAATGAGTTGCTTCGTTCAATGTTCCCGTCTGTTGCTGATTCGATAGCTGTGTGCCCGGTTCTTCATGGAGAACTGTCTGACGAAGAGTCACAAAAAGTTCTTGAGATGCAGCCGAAAGTCAGAATTACCGGTGAAAACGAACTCGTTTCCACTACTGATTTTGAACTTGTGATTATTGAGGACTGTGCCACAGACCTTGGTGTTGTATCAGTGCTGATGTCAGCAGGAGATGATGTGCTTCATACGTTGTTCAATCCCATATTCAACTATCTGAAATGGTATTCATCAGCTGAGAATAAGAGTGACTATTTATATTATGGCCTGGACCATGAACCTGGTTGCTTTGATTTTGATTCGTTACACAAACTTTCAAAATTGCTGGGTGATGATAAGCATGATTTGAAATTTGTTGACTTAGAGACCATTATTGAGTACGAATGCTGTGACTTCTGCGGCAAACGCTACGGCAAGAACGATGATGTTGTCGAGCTTGATGACGGCAGAAAGATGTGTAAATCATGTGCTGAAAATCTGGTAGGTAACAACAAAAAGATTCTTAAGGCTCACCTTGAACGTGCAAAAATCTTCCTTGAAAGTACATATGGCATTACCCTTGATGATGATTATGAATTCTGCTTTGAATCAACAGTAAAAATTGCTAACACATTGAAGCAGAATCGCAATCTTATTAAGCGCGGATCAGACGTACCGTTAAAGTCTTACATTGATGACAAAAACAAAGTGCATGTTGAGTGTTCGGTTCCGTCAGTCAGCTTGTCTGAACTTCTTGTTCGTGAATTGACATACGTATGGCAATTGAAACACCTGCCTGACATTCCGGAAGATCTGGCAGAGGGTCATATTGCATTGGTTGCTATTCAGTATCTCAGGTTCCTTAACGAGAATTCACTGGCTGATGTAAGAACTAATTACTATGAGAGCAATGGTAATCTTTCCGGTGAAGGCTACAGAAAACTTGTCAAGGAATTGCTGGAAAACCCGAAGTACAACAACAACCCGTTCCGTTATCTGCTTGAAAGCACCGGTTCCGGTTATGAAGACGAGATTACTCCTCCCGATCCGAGAATTGCGGGAATCGGTGACTACGGTTTGCCGTATACGCCCCAACAGCCTGACCGCGCATTGGATGGAAATATCAATTATTTCTTCTATTCACGTCTTAGTGAAACATGTAAGAAGGCATATGATGTTCTTCTGAAGGCAATCCAGAATCACGAAGCTACCGCAACCGTTGAGAACTGTACTTTTGACGATGTTGACAAAGCAAGTGACTCAATAAGATATGATCATCCTGAATTGTTCTGGTATAATACCTTCTCATTCGGTGGTAATAGTGTAAACCTGTTTTATGGTGCTTCAGCTGAAGAGGCAGCAGCATTGCAGAAGCGTATGGACGAAGTGATTCCTAAATATCTTGAGGGAATTGACGATTCTATGAGTGCATACGATGTGGCTCTGCGTGTACATGTTAAGGTGATCTCAACAGTTGATTATGACACAATTGCTCTGAACAAACAGAAAAAGGAAGGCGGTCCTAAAATAGATAAGATTGATTATCTCAGGACAATTTGCGGAGTTTTCCTTAACGGTAAAGCTGTTTGCGAAGGATATGCACGTGCAATGCAGTTGCTTTTGCAGAAGTGCGGTATTGAGTGTGCAGAAATTGCTGGACATGTCCTCAAAGAAAGCGGTGAACTTGGCGTTGCTCATGCATGGAATATTCTGAAAATTGATGGTGATTATTACTATCTTGATACCACATGGGATGATAGCTCCAATACAGTTCAGACTGTAAAATTAAATGACACAGGTTTCGATTATTTCTGCATTACAACAGATGAACTTTTACGCACAAGAAAGCTTGACCTTTGTCCGACGGAAATTCCTGTGTGTGATGCAACACGAGCCAATTATTATTATCATAATGATTTTGTTCTGAAATCCTACGACCTGAACAAGATTAAGCAGATAGCTCAGGTGGCAGCAAAAGCACAAAGCAAGTCTTTTACGTTCAAATGTACCTCAAAGGCTCTTTATAATAAAGCTTTGTCTCAGCTGTGTGCGGATGGCACGGATTGTTATGATGTTCTGAAAGCTGCTGCGAAGGTTAACAAACAGATTCAGTCAGGTCATTATAAATATGATTACGATAAGAACATATGGACAATCACAGTTAAATTCAGGTTTAAGTAATTTTTAACACTAAATAATTATTTAAGTTTCCGGACGGTCGTTTTTGGTCTGCCGTGGCTTTAAATGACCGTCTGTTTTATCGGAGGATAAAAAATGACATACGTTGAATTTTTTGATAAAACTGCATCTGAAAACATCAGTGCGTGTTTAAGCCGTGTTCCGGACAGAGTGATTTATATCGGGAATAACGCTAAGTTGATGAAAAAACATATTTCTGATTATCAGAAAGTTTTTGAAGCACGCGGATATAACATTGAAGTTATTTTCAGGACTGTACCGAGTAATAATCTTGATAAAATAGTGGAGTTACTTTCAGTAATAGTTGAAATCTATGATGACTGCTGCTTTGACATAACCGGTGGCGACGAAATGATGATTTTAGCTATGGGTATAGTGTATTCAAAATATCCCGAGAAGAATATTCAGGTACATAAATTTAATCTCAAAAACAATAAAATCTGTGATTGCGATAAAGATGGTACAACTATTTATAAGGAACCGCCTGCGTTATCCATTGATGAAAATATTGCAATCTATGGCGGTTGTGTTGCATACGGTTCTATTGATGAGGATAAAACATATAAATGGGATCTGACACCTGATTTTTTGAATGACATCAATCTGATGTGGGAAGTCTGCAAGGGTGATGTTCGTTTCTGGAATGTGCAGATTGGTATACTGGAAGCTGCTGAAATTGCAGGTGGTCGTGGTGAAGATGAGCTTACAACCATCGTTTCCCGTGCAGCATTGGAGCAATATCTGGCTCGTTTCAGGGCTAAATACAAATTTGCAAAGGGCATTATCACATATTTATTGGACCATGGCCTGCTTACACACTTTGAAGATGACGGGGAAACATTAACTGTTTCTTACAAAAACAAACAGGTTAAAAAGTGTCTTACAAAAGCAGGACAAGCTCTGGAAATGAAGATATATACAGCGGCTGCAGGTCTTGTGAATGATGAAGGAGAACTCATATATAACGATGCTCTCAACGGTGTTGTTATTGACTGGGACGGTGAACTTCATGATGAACACATTGAAGAAAAATACGATACAGAGAACGAAATTGATATTATGTTAATGCATGATATGGTTCCTGTGTTCATTTCCTGCAAAAACGGCATTGTGACATCAGATGAACTCTATAAGCTGAATACTGTTGCTGAACGATTCGGAAGTAAGTATTCTAAAAAGGTTCTTGTTGCGACCTCAATAGCAGACCTTGGTGAGGCAGGCGAATATCTCAGACAGCGTATTATAGATATGGGTATTACGCTTGTTGAAGGCGTTCAGGATATGAGCGATTCTGAACTTAAAAAGAAATTAAAAAATCTTTGGAATTAATTATAAAATTATCTGCGAAAAACACTCTTCCGGTTCGTTTTATTTTAAAATGGACTTAAGGAGTGTTTTTTATGTCGAGTGTAACTAAAAACTGGACAAAAGAGGATTTCCGCAAAGAACTGAGAAGACTTGATGAACATGTAAGAAGGACTCAGGGGATAGATCTGGTTGGTGCAGAGCTTGATATTGAGGTTTCTTTAAATTCAACACGCACATTAGGACTGTATTTTTCTAAAGAAAAGAAGTTCAGGTTTTCATTACCTTTTTTCAACAGCGATATTCCTGAGGCATGTGCCATAGATGTAATCAGGCACGAATATGCACACTATTATGCCGAAGTTGTTTTTGGTGCTTACGGACACGGTACGCAATTTAAAAAGGCTTGCAACATAGTAGGTGCTAATCCGAATACTCATTATTCCAGAAAATTTGAAGATGCTGCACGTCGGAGAGAAGCCTGGGATGCTGCAAGATATGACAGCACTGTGAGGCTCGGCCATAAGGTGCTTCATCCGAGTTTTGGCGAAGGGACAATATTATCTCTGAAAAACAGTAAATTTTCTGCTCTGCTGACCATTGATTTCGGCCAGAATGGTGTCAGGATTGTGGATGAAAAATGGCTCAGAGAAAACGGGGTAATCGAGTAATATACAATCCTGATATGATTTACAACAGAAAGGCAGAATGATGTTTTGACCTGAGCCGGAGTTCTGTTTTTTTGTTGTTTTTTGGAATATATTGCAGAAAATCCGATTGACATGTTTACTGCTGTGAAGTATAATTTGAATGTATAGTTGTAATCATGACTGATTACTTGTCCTGTGTATAAAAACCGGACACGCAGCCGGCAAAACAGGAACAGATTGAAAGGAGATAGTAACATGGCTGAAGTTAAAAAAACTGGGTTATTTTCAGCGCTTATTGAGGCAGCAAAAAAGATTGGAGAAAGAAAAAATCAGACATTTACGGCAGAAAGATTTATAGTGGCCGTTATTGATTATATGAGTTCTTCTGTCGCTGAGACTCTGGACGAGAACATGAAAGATGAACTGTCAGTTATGAGCGATACTTTCAAGAGCGTATTTAAAGATCCGGTTTCTGTAAGGGAATCTTTGATGTCACATATATCTAAAGAAGATGGCGGATCTCTGATTTCTGATGCTTTGTACACGAAGAAAAAGATGGATGAAGCAGAAGCTATTCTGGCAGAAATCAGGGGGACTGAACTTGATGCTGTCACAATGTTTTTATGTATTGTATATGATCCCAGTCCCGTTATCAGAATGAATTTAATAAAGTTTCCTATCGATCTTACGGAAAAGGAATCTGAAGAAAAAGAACCGGATGTAAAATCAGAAATGGGTCAACTTGTTGCAGATGTCAAACACATCAGAACTGAGCTCAGAAACAGTATTTTCGGTCAGGATAATGCAATCAATGTGTTTACTACCGGTTATTTCCAGGCCATGATGTTGGAAATGACTGATAATTCAAGAAAACGTCCCCGTGCAACGTTTTTATTTGCCGGACCTCCCGGTGTTGGTAAGACTTTCCTTGCAGAGAAAGTCGGAGAAGTGCTTGATTTGCCTTTTAAGCGTTTTGATATGAGTGAATACGCAGATAAAGAAGCCAATCTGGAGTTCTGCGGTTCTGACAAGGTTTATAAAAACGGTAAAGCAGGTAATGTAACCAGCTTCGTAGACCAGCATCCTAAATGTGTGCTTCTGTTTGATGAAATTGAAAAAGCACATATGTGTGTTATTCATTTGTTCCTGCAGATGCTGGACGCAGGCAGATTGCGTGATAATTATACCGACAAGGAAGTATCATTTACCGATGCAATTATTATCATGACAACAAATGCCGGTAAAAAGCTGTATGAAGAAAGTGAAAGCGGTGAATTTTCTTCTGTTTCGAGAAAGGTAATAATAAAAGCGCTTCAGAAGGATATAAATCCTGAAACAGGTACACCTTTCTTCCCGGAAGCTATCTGCTCACGTTTTGCTTCCGGTAATGTGGTTATGTTCAACCATATCGGTGCAAACAATCTTCGTGAAATTGCAAAAAGAGAAATAGAGAGACATGCTGCAAATCTGAAAAACACAACCGGAATCGATTTCAAGGTGGATGAGCGTGTCTATACTGCGCTTCTCTTTTCAGAGGGTAGTGCTGCAGATGCAAGAACCATCAGAAGCAGAGCGGAAGCATTTTTTAATGACGAGCTTTATGAATTGTTAAGGCTTGTTGCGTCTGATAAGGTTAAAACCGATGTTGATAACATAGAAAAAATCAACGTGAGTGTTGACCTGAGCCGTGCTAAACAGGATATTTCTGAATATTTTGAGCCTGCAGATAAAATAAAGGTTCTGGTTTTTGCAGATGACGGTACAGTTAATCTTTGCAAAGAAAAAGTTTGTGACTTTGATTTTATCGGAGTGCAGGATACAGAGCAGGCTATCGGAATAATGAAGTCCGAGGAAGTTGATTTTGCTCTGTTGGATATGAAATACGGTGCACCTGATACATCCCCAGAAAGCCTGAACATCGAGGATGTGGAGTCTCCTGCACGTGATTTCTTCAAGTTCCTCAAAGAGCAGAAAAAAGACCTTCCCGTTTATGTCATTGAGCAACGCGGTGTGGTTCTGAACGAAGAAGAAAGAATTTCATTTATGAGACAGGGTGTTCGTGGCGTTATCCGTGTTACACGCGGCAAAGATTTATTTGCAGCTCATGTCAGAATGATTGCGGAGAACCTGTATCAGCAGGCAAGCATGATAAAACTGGCAAAGGAGAATAAGCTGATTTCTTTCGAAACATCACAGACTGTTTCCAGAAACGGAAAGAATGCGCAAATCAGGTTGTTTGATTTCGAAATGAAGGTTGCTGTGGACTCAGAAGACGCAAAGAATGTTCTGAGTGCTGTGTCCAAACCCAATGTTCATTTTGATGATGTTATTGGCGCAGGTGATGCAAAGAAAGAACTTACATATTTCGTAGAATATCTTAAAAATCCCAAAAAGTATATGGGCACCGGAGTCAAGGCTCCCAAGGGTGTGATTCTTTACGGACCTCCCGGCACAGGTAAGACTATGCTCGCTAAAGCAATGGCTTGTGAAGCCGGTGTGACTTTTATTGCCGCAGAAGGAAATCAGTTCCTCAAGAAATTTGTGGGCGAAGGCTCTGAAAAGGTGCATGAACTTTTCAGAACTGCACGTAAATACGCACCGTCTATTCTCTTTATTGACGAGATTGACGCAATAGCAAAGGAACGCAGAGGCGCTTCGGCTTCAGGCTCAAACGGTGAAGAAACACTGACTGCATTCCTGACTGAAATGGACGGCTTTGTAAATGATCCTTCAAGACCTGTGTTTGTCCTTGCTGCTACTAACTTCGATGTAGAGCCCGGAAAAGACAAGAGTCTTGACCCGGCACTTATGCGCCGATTTGACAGACGTGTGTATATTGACCTTCCCGATAGAAAAGACAGAATCAGATTTCTGAACATGAAGATTGCCAAGAATCGTGCGCTGGACATTTCTGAAAAACAGATTGACAATATTTCTATGAGAGCAACAGGAATGAGCCTGGCAGAATTGGATTCAGTTGTTGAACTTGCATTGCGCTCTGCAATCAGAGAAGGCAGCACTGTGGTTAATGATGCCATTTTAGAGGAAGCTTTTGAAACCTTTAATGGCGGTGCAGCGAAAAAATGGGATGAGTCTTTGCTTGAGCGTGTTGCAAGACATGAAGCAGGACATGCTTTGCTTTGCTGGTTAAGCGGTGAAACCCCCTCATATCTTACCATTGTTGCACGTGGCAACCACGGCGGATACATGCAGCACGCAGAACAGGAAGGTAAGGCTATTTATATAAAAGACGAGCTTCTTGCACGTATCAGGACATCATTGGGCGGCAGAGCTGCAGAGATAGTTTACTATGGTGAGCGTGACGGTATTTCTACGGGAGCAAGCGGTGACCTGGAATCTGCAACCAATGTTGCACGTCATGTTGTATGCACATACGGAATGGACGACGACTTTGGTCTTGCTTTTGTGAATGGCGATATTGCTGCAAACGGTGCAATGTCTGTTGAAGTAAGAAATTCGATAAACCGTATTCTTAAAGAGCAGATGAAGGAAGCAATCAGACTTATTTCTGAAAATAAAGATAAAATTGATTCTCTGGTAGAAGCTCTGATGGCTAAGAATCACCTGAATGCAGCAGAGATTGAACAGGCGATTACAAAAGCCTGAGATTTTCAAGTCTCATGTATTTTTATGAATTCTGAGTGAAGATAGATTGAAGGGAGTTAGAATATGAAAACTATATTGTTAATAATATTTAGTGTGGTTTCATTCATAATCGGAGCATCGTTCCTTGTGCATGTTCTGCTTCTGAACAAAAAAGGAGACGGAGCCAAGCGTGTGTTATCACCTGTACAGATATACACCATAGGTGTTTTTGCGTCAGTGCTTATGATTTTTATCCCGATTTACTACACCTGTTATGATTTTGGCGACACCTACGATTTTCTCAGACCATTTTTACTTGCTGTTCACAACTCTCTTCGCATCTTTATTCTTGACGGCGATTTTGATATTATAATTAAATCAACAAGAGACCAGAATGTATTTTTACGAGTTTGTTTTTCCGGATATGCGGTATTACTTTATGTGATTGCCCCGGTGCTGACATTCAGTAACGTCTTGTCATTATTCAAGAATATAAAGGGCGAACTTCGTTACAATTTGTATAGAAGTAAGAAGTTCTTCATAATGTCAGAACTTAACGAAAAATCAATTGCACTTGCAAAAAGTATTTATGACAGCCAGGAAAATGTAGTTGTCGTATTTACTGATGTGTTTGAACAAAATGAGGAAGATGATTACGAACTTCTGACACAGGCTCGCGAAATTAATGCGATCTGCCTTAAGAAAGACATTTCACATCTGGATTTTGTGTCCAAAAAAGGCGGTGTGGAAATTTTCCTGATAGGCAATGATGAATCAGAAAACGTAAGTCAGGCTGTGAAAATCACAAACGAATTGAACAGAAAGAAATCTAAACACAATGTTAAAGTGTTTGTGTTTTCATCAAAACCCAGTGCGGCATACATTGTTGATTCAATAAAATACGATAATCTTCTTAAACATGCCGGTGAACACGGGTATGGCGAAGATTGCTTTAAATTGCGCAGAATCGATGAAAAACAGCAATTGATATGGAACACTGTGCCTAAGATGAAACTGTTTGAACTGGCAAATCGTAATAATAAAACACTTTCGGTGATGATTGTAGGTCTTGGCAGTTACGGAATGGAGTTCTTTAAAATGCTGGTGTGGTATTGCCAGTTTGAAGGATATAAACTCCAGATTAATATTTTGGATAAGCAAGGGAAAAATAATGAGGAAAAGAGTTATATAGAGACGCTTATCAACAAGGCATGCCCCGAATTGTTAAAAAAGAATTGTTGTAATTCCGATGGTGACGCACACTATGATATCAGAATCTTCTCCGGTGTAGATGTGCTGAGTTCGGATATTGATGAGCTTTTACTGTATGATGGTCCGGAAAAAGATAAATTATCTGTTGCAAAGCGATTGAAGTCAACCAATCTTGCGTTTGTTTCTCTTGGCGATGACGATATAAATATTGAGGTATCAATACAACTCAGAAGCTTGTTTGACCGAGTGAACGGCGTGAAAGCAAAAAAACATATTGATTGGAAAGATGAAGCTGTTGATATATATTCTGTAGTTTACGATGACCATAAATCCAGAATACTTTATAATGAAGATGTTACAGATAAAGAAGCCCATATTTTATTAAACCATAAAGATGTTCCGTATCATATTCATTTTATAGGCGGAATGTCGTCACAGTTTAATTATTATAACATCTATAATGCTGAACTGGAAAAAAGTGCATATGAACATCATATAGGATGGGTAGATATCGAAGAGAAAATATACAACGAGTGGGTAGAGCTTGGTGATACTGTTAATCTTGAAAATCACGAGTGGTATTTTAGCGAAGAAAAAACTCCTGAAGCTGCGGCAAGAGCCAGAATAAAATATGAACAGTATGAATACTACAGGCTTTCATCGATATCAAAAGAACTGTATCAGCGAGAAATAAGGGGAAATGCAACCTTATTATCAGAAACCACTTGTCTTGAAAAGGAAAAGAAACAGACATGTATGTGCGATAATTGCACCAGGAGAAGGAAAAGCGAACATATGAGATGGAATGCGTATACCAGAGTGATAGGCTTTTCATATGGCCGCGTCAGAGCAGACCGTGCTTTATTGCATGATAATCTGTGTGATTGGGAAGAATTATCTAAACTTGACAAACTGAAGGATTAAGTAATTTTTTCGCTATTTATATAAAAAGGAGCAAATTCTATGTACAAACCAAATCCGATTGATACAAGTAAAATTGAGTTGCCGGAGGGTCTTCTTGAACTTACGGAGCAGATTGCTGAGAATGTTCATGAAAACTGGTCTGTCGGACGTATGGCTGAAGGCTGGACTTATGGCGAAACCCGTGACGATGTGAAGAAAACTACTCCGTGTCTTGTGCCGTATTCGGAGTTAACTGATGCAGAAAAAGAATACGACCGCGTGACAGCGCTTCAGACGTTGAAATTAATTGTAGCACTTGGTTATAAGATAGAGAAAAAATAAACAAAGGCAACGGACTTATCGGCAACGAATTGTTGATAAGTTCGTTGTGCCATTCAGAGAAACGGCTTCTTTTCAAGAGAAAGGAAAATGAAAATGAGACGTAAACAAAATGTAATTATCTTTTCTGCAGGGGAGTCGGTCAGGAATGGAGTTGTTCCGTATATTGAGCAACAACTCGAAAAAAAGGATATACGATGCTTTGACTGGCGGGCATTGTTTAAAAACGCTCATGATGCAGAGCATATTGCTTTATTGCCGAGCTTGTCGAAGAAAATTCCCACTTTTGATTTTGCACTGATATTGGCAGAAGGTGTGGATAAAGTAGTGTTGCGCGGAAACGATGAATGCGCTTCAATGCGTGACAATGTTATTTTCGAGCTTGGTCTCTGCGTTATGGGATTGGGTGTTGAAAGAGTGATTCTGCTTGCTGAAGAATCAGTCCGAATTCCTGAAGATTTGCTTGGCGTTGGCAAAATGGGAGTGGAATATATTACGTTTGCTTCACGTGATATTGATACGACAATTGATACAATAAGCAAAATTATTGAGGATAAAGTAGATTTATTTGCAGACAGATTTACTTCACAACTTGAAGAGATTATATCGCATATAAATGTGAATGCGGATCTGATTTCGCCAATGTTTATCGGAGCGGCTGTTTCGTCTGCGGAAGCGTATTTTCTGAACTTTATTGTTCGTTTGCTGGAAAATACAGATAAGGGCTTCTCTCTTAAAGAAAAAGGCGATGTTGTCTATGATTTTCCTGAAAAGACTGAACTTGAAATCGTAATACCCAACACGGTAAACTCTTTAACCCGTGCTGAAATAGCAGATTATTATTCCAGGAACGGGTTAAGAGAGTATGTTATCAACGATGCCGGAACAAGAGGATTGTTCTTTCACGGTAGCTTCGATGAAAAGAGCAATCGACTGGTAATTGTGGACATTCCGACGTCTATCACTGCTTCTTATATGGTCGTTAACTCTGTTCTGAATATTGATTCTGATGAAGATTATGATATTTGTGCGGAAGAACGATTTGTAAATAAAGAGATGGATGTTTATGCTTTTGCCTTAAATAAGCTGCTGGATGCGGATGTTGCAGATGAGCGTCTGTCATTTATAAAAAACGAGAATAAAAAGAAAGATATATTGAGAAGACTCAAGGATGTATCCATACACTTTGTCGATATAACCGGGTAAATAAAAAATAATATAAAAATCAATCGCAGAATCGGATAAAAAATTCTGCGATTTTTTTATTTTTTCATGCGAAAAAGATGCGAGTCGGAAGTTTTACTTATAAATAAGGCCATCATTTTACCATTTATGTTTGATAATATTGAGCTTTTTCTGGAAAGGAGAAAACAATGAAATACAAATATCCTAAAATTTCCAACACGTTATCTTACAAGAGAATTGATGAAAATTTAATTGAAGTTACTGAACACCTGACAGACAATGTTTTTGAGCTGGAAAAGGAAATTGTTGATTTTGCAAGAAAACTTGATGGCCGCACTCATCCTTACAAAATTGAATCTGTGCTCAGCGGGGAAGAAAGGGATGAAGTGATTGATTTCTTTGGTGAGAATTGCATGATAAGATGCAGCAACAATCTTCATGTTCCTTACGGCATGATACTGAAGACTTTGTGGGTGCCTGAAATGACAAAGTCTCTGCGTGTGTTTGCATATGTTTCAAATTTCTTTTTAATGGTGCTCTGGCTTCCTGTTCTTATCTGCGGTATCATATTATTTTCAAACAGAATTAATTATACGAGTTTTGACGGTATGTTGATAGGCTATTTTATCGGCTTGTTTTCCGGATTGATATGCCATGAACTTGCCCATGCTTTTGCCGCAATTTCTTACAGGGCGCGAGTGTTTGAAGCAGGTGTTATGGTGATGTATTACGTGCTTCCCGGAGCCTATGTGCTTATGGACCGTAAGGCTGTGAAAAGCAGACTGAAACGCATTCAGATTAACGCAGCAGGGGTGGAAGCCAACTTCTTTATTGCAGGTTTGAGTTTGATTCTGGGTGCAATTCTGCCTGATTTCGGCGGCGCGTTATTCAATGCAGCATTGTGCAACATCTTTATAGGGCTGATGAATCTGTCTTTTATTCAAGGGCTGGACGGTACTAACATAATATCTGATTTGCTTGGCATAGAAGGAATTGTTGAACAGGCAAAACAAATTGTGTTTAACAGAAAAAAACGCAAGGAAGTTGCCAAGCGTAAAAATTCGGGACATGCAATTGTTGCTATGTGTTACATCCTGTTTGTGTTGCAGATAGCACTCCCTGTTTTGCTTATAAGTAATATTCTGGAGGTGGTTTCATGCTTCGTTTAAAAAGGGGAATATTGGCCATGGGGATTCCGTTCGTTTTTTCATGGATTGCCGTGGTAAAGCATTCTGTGCTTCTTTTTGTGGCATTGTTTTTCCTGCATTTTATTCTGCTTAAAATCGTTCCCGGTTTCAGAAGACGAGAAAGCTTGTGGATGTTTATTATCGTTTCCGTTTCTTCAATTCCTTTTAATTTATATATTCTCAGCTATTTGGATGAATGCGGTTTCATATTCGGCTCTATGTTTATTCTCGGCGTGTTGAAATGCGTGCTTTACTATATCGTCATACTCAGTGTTGAAGAATTGGTTATGGGTGTGTTGACACGTCTTATCTGGAAAAGACAATACAAGATTGAATTGTAAAAGAAAGGTGGGTTGAGTATGGCACTCAGGCAGAAAAACAGATACAATTTTGAAAATTTTATAGTCAGCGGGTGCAATGAAAATGCGTATAAAGCATGCATCGATATGGCAGAAGATATCAATGGCGGATTTATTGCTTTGTATGGTCCGTCTTCATGCGGCAAGACGCATCTGCTGAACGCAATTGAAAGAAAATTTACTGATGAATTTCCCCATAAACGAGTGTGCTCAACAACTTTAGAGAACCTGGTTGCAAAATATATCAGAGCAGTAAAAACCGAAACACAGGCAGAATACCGCCAAATGATTTGCGGATATGATTTGCTGATTGTTGATAATATGCAGTTTGTTGCAGGCAAAAAGGCGCTTCAGAAAGAACTGACAAGCTGGTTTTGCGAAATGATTGATTCAGGAAAATTTGTTGCAATTGCTTTTGACCGTCCCGCAGAATATTATGAAGACATTCTGGGGAATGTGAGCCGAAGATATTCTGAAAAATGCCGTATTGTTGAGATGTATGAGGCTGACACAAAACTCAGGGAAGAATATGTAAATCGTCTGCTCGGGAAAGGTTCAATAAATCTCTCTGCTGATGTTATGGATTTTCTTGTTTATTCGCGATGTGTTCCGTTTTGTGCACTCAAAGGACAATTGACAAAACTTGAACTTCATCAGAAGCAAAAGGGGAAACCGCTTTCTGAAGAAGAAATGATAAAATATCTTGATATCTTCAGATAAAGGAAGGTGCAAAATGAAAAAGTCTGTGTTTTCATATTTCAAAAAATTGATTGTCGCAATATCTCCGTATTTGAAATATCTGATGTTGTTTTTTATTGCATGCTATCCGTCAAAAGATTTGTATTTCGAACTTTTTGATGCATACGTGAACAAGTATATGTTTTTATCTGCTTATTTTTCTGTATGCATTCTGTTAACGTATTACGAACACAAAAACAAAGAACTGGCTAATCTTGGTTGGGGAAGGGTAGCATATAATTTTCTTGCAGTAGAACTGTTCTTTTTTGCGTTGTTTGCCCAACATTATTTAATCGTGGCAGTTCTGATTGTGACGGCAATAATCGGATTCTCAATATGGATTCACTGGTATGTTGAGAAACACTGCCGAAAAGGTAAAGAAAAATATCATAACAGAGCAAACGCTGCAGTCTGCCTTTTGATGTGTATTGCTTTGCTTGTTCCGTCATTTGTCGGCATGGGTGAAGAATATTTTTCTTCAATGGATACAGAAGAATGGGAAGATTTTGTTGCTTCATTCAGAACGGACTATGGCGGAAAAACAGACGAAGACCTTTTCAGAAAGTATGAAGAAGTTGTAAGAGAGCTGGATTCCTGGGCAGAGCTGGATACAGACGAGCGTGTTTTGCTTCTTAACAAAATAGTTCTGATAGAAAAAGAAAATCTCGGGATAGAATCTGCAGATTTTATAGTTACAACCGATAAGCTGGGAGAAAGTACATACGGATACTATTCTGATGAAGAAAATTTAATCTGTCTGAGCATTTCACAGATTTCCAACGAAAGCATGGAGGAAAACATAAGAACAGTCTGCCATGAGACTTTTCATGCGTACGAATATTATGTTGTGGAAAACATAGATTTCGATTCGGAAATGGTTAAGAATAATTTTTACTTTGAAAGTGCACGCAGATGGAAAAGCAATATCGAAAAATATGTTCCTGCAACGGTGGATTACGATATGTATTTCACTCAACCGCTGGAAGCTGATGCACGCAAGTATGCCCAAAGCAGAGTGGAAGCATATTTGGCAATATTGGAAACATATTAAAAAACACGGATGGGGTATGAAAGAAAAATCCCATCCGTATTTTTGTGTGATAATCAGTCCGGATAAATCAGATACCGGTCAGCAATTCTGAATTAAATTATAATTTAGTGCAGAATGCAAAATGCAGAATGCAGAATTTCGGGTCTGCGACGCTAATTTTTTTGGGTGTGGGCTTTGCCCACCATAAACTTTGCACTCTGCACTCTGCATTTTGCATTAATTTTATTGACTTTACTTGCATATAAGTTTATAATCAAATTGTATATATATCCCGTAAATTTACCGAAACGGAGGATAAAAGATGAAAAATTATGATGTAATCGTAATTGGTGCAGGTAACGGCGGTCTTGCAGCTGCTGCAACTTGCGCAAAAGCAGGTCTTTCAACTCTTCTGCTTGAAAGGCACAACATTCCCGGCGGTTCTGCATCTTCATTCGTAAGAGGCAGATTTGAATTTGAGCCGTCACTCCATGAACTTGCAGGTGTTGGTGCTCCTGATAAGTCAGGCCAGATTGAAGATATGTTTATCCGTATGGGTGGTAACGTTGACTGGTGCCAGCATGATTCTACATTCCGCCTTGTTGTTCCTGCAAAAGAAGGGGACACAGATACTTTCATAAACGAAAAC